>CANQSM010000001.1 GCA_947626525.1 uncultured Phocaeicola sp.
GTTCTTTGTAAAGTTACAAAATATCTATCATATTGGCAAATAATTAGTTGACTAAATTCTGAATATCCCTAATTATAGCAAAAACTTACAGATTTATAGCCCATATATCACAAAAATGATTTATCTTGCCCACGAAAATGATACAAATTATAGTTGAATTGGATTATGGAGAAAAAAAAGATACATATCGAATATATGCTGAGCGCAGTATCTGGAACCATTTTGTGGAATACCATCAGTACCCCTTCAGGACTCGAATCATGGTTTGCTGATAAAGTAAAAGCTGAAGATCGCATCTTTACGTTCAAATGGGGAAAAACAGAAACTCGTAGTGCCGAGGTCATCAATCTCAGAACCAGTTCATTCATTCGTTTCCGATGGGAAGACGAAGTAGATACCAAATATTATTTTGAATTAAAAATCAGTGTAAATGAACTGACAAACGATTATGTGCTTGAAGTCATTGATTTTGCAGAACCGGGAGAAGAAGAAGATCTTATTGAATTATGGAATTCGCAATTTGAAACTCTGAGAAGAGTCAGCGGCGTATAATTCCATAAAAATCATAAAACATATGTTTCGTCTCCGGTTTTTATGCTAATTTTGCGCTTGATTGCACAAGACAAAAGAATGCTACGCATAAAAAAGTTAGACATATTTATAATTAAGAGCTTTTCGTTCTTATTCGTAGGTACATTCTTTATCTGCCTTTTCATTTTCATGATGCAATTCCTATGGAGATATGTAGATGAAATGGTAGGAAAAGGATTGGATATTAATTCTCTGTTAAAATTCTTCTACTACTCAGCCCTTGTCCTCATGCCCGTATCGCTGCCTCTGGCTGTGCTGCTGGCCTCCCTCATTACATTCGGAAACTTCGGGGAACGCTTCGAACTGCTGGCCATGAAAGCAGCAGGAATTCCTTTGCTACGAATCATGCGGCCTCTCATTATCTTAATAGGATTCGTTTCATGCGCTTCCTTTTATTTCCAAAATGTCACAGGACCGGAATCCAATGTGAAACTTACCACATTGCTCTATTCCATGAAACAAAAGTCTCCGGAACTGGATATCCCCGAAGGAGCTTTTTATGACGAGATAGAGGGATATAACCTTTATGTAAAGAAGAAAAATAAGGAAACGGGAATGCTTTATTCCGTCATGATTTATAATTTCTCCGATGGATTTGAAAATGCCCACATCCTTGTTGCCGACTCTGGGAAATTGGAAATTTCAGAAGACAAAAAGTTTTTAAAGCTTCACTTATATAGCGGAGAACAATTCGAGAATCTGAAACAGCAAACCCGCAATGCCAATAATATCCCCTACCGGAGAGAGTCGTTCTGCGAAAAGCATACATTGATTGACTTTGACAGCAATTTTAATATGATGAACGCAGACTTGTTCAGTGGCAACGCCAACAGTAAAAGCATAAAGGAACTGGAACACAGTATCGATTCCATGAGTACCCGATATGACAGCATCGGACGGAACTACTATAAAGAAGCTCTTTCCAAACTGGAGCCGATACGCCTTACTCCGATGGATTCAGCAAAACTGAAGACCTCCGTTGCAAAGACCATCAATGCGGACAGTCTATTCAGGGTTTCAAGTAAAGCACAACAGGCACGCTTCTTAAAAGCAGCATCCGAAAAAGCTGTAGTCATGCAAAATGACCTCTCATTCAAAAGTATCATGATGTCAGAAAGTGACAAATCACTCCGCAAACATCAATTGGAATGGCATAACAAAATAGCTTTGTCGCTGGCTTGTCTGGTATTCTTCTTTATCGGTGCACCACTTGGAGCCATTATACGTAAAGGTGGACTAGGTATGCCTGTCATTGTATCAGTGATTATCTTCCTGATATATTACATTGTGAATACAATGGGAACAAAAATGGGAAAAGAAGGAGAATGGCACATTTGGATAGGAGCTTGGATCAGTACATTCGTCCTAGCTCCAATGGGAGTGTTCTTCACTTATAAATCCAACAATGATTCCGTCGTATTCAATATGGATACCTATATTGAAGCCATTCGTAAAATCTTGGGACTGCGTAACAACCGCCATATTTCTAAAAAAGAAGTAATTATTGAAGATCCCGACTATGCATGCCTATACGACGAATTAGGTAAAATAAGTCTTGACTGTGAAAAATATGCCCGTCTACATTCATTCGCCAAAGCACCTAATTATCTGAAAGTTTTCACCAATAACGAAAAAGACTGTGTCATTGCCGAACTTAGTCAACGACTTGAAGCTATCGTAGAAGAGCTTTCCAACAGTAAAGACGGCAAGATACTAAACGCATTGAACAATTATCCCATATTAATTATCGGGGCGCACAAAAGCCCATTTAGTAATAGATGGTTAAATATATTAGCGGGATTGGTGATTCCGGTAGGTCTCTTCTTTTATTTCCGTATATGGAGATTCGGACTTCGATTAGACAAAGACCTGAAACGCATAGAAGAAACCAGTCGTGAAATCCAATCCTATATAGAACAATCAAAACAGAAATAGATATGGAAGAAATCAAGTTGAATACCATTGAAGAAGCGATTGAAGATTTCCGTGAGGGAAAATTCGTTGTTGTGGTTGACGATGAGGATCGTGAGAATGAAGGCGATTTGATTATCGCTGCAGAAAAAATTACGGCTGAAAACGTTAATTTTATGCTAAAATACGCACGGGGTGTACTTTGTGCTCCTATTACCATTTCCCGTTGCAAAGAACTGGAGCTATCTCATCAGGTAGATGACAATACCTCTTTGCTGGGTACTCCATTTACCATAACAATCGATAAATTGGAAGGATGCAGCACGGGAGTTTCAGCCGCAGACAGAGCTGAAACCATCAGGGCTTTAGCCGACCCTGCTTCTACTCCACAGACTTTCGGTAGACCGGGACATGTAAATCCTCTATATGCACAAGACAAAGGAGTGCTTCGCCGTGCCGGACATACCGAAGCTGCCATAGATTTAGCACGTTTGGCTGGACTCTACCCAGCCGGAGCATTGATGGAAATCATGAATGAGGATGGAACAATGGCACGTTTGCCAGAGCTTAGAGCTTTTGCCGATCAACATAACATGAAATTGATTTCCATCCACGATTTGATTGTTTACCGTCTACAAGAAGAATCCATCGTAGAAAGAGGTGTGGAAGTAAACATGCCTACAGCATACGGACAGTTCCGTCTGATTCCATTCCGCCAGAAATCAAACGGCCTGGAACACGTTGCCTTATTTAAAGGTACATGGGAAAAAGACGAACCTATCTTAGTACGCGTACATTCCTCTTGCGCAACCGGGGATATATTTGGTTCAATGAGATGCGATTGTGGAGAACAGCTTCACAAAGCCATGCAAATGATTGAAAAAGAAAAAAAAGGCGTAGTGGTCTATTTGAACCAAGAAGGGCGTGGAATCGGGCTGATGGAAAAGATGAAAGCTTATAAGTTGCAAGAGGATGGTATGGATACCGTAGACGCAAACATTTGTTTAGGACATCTGGCAGACGAACGTGACTATGGTGTGGGCGCACAAATTTTAAGAGAATTAGGAGTGCATAATATGCGTCTGATGACCAACAATCCAGTAAAACGTATCGGTTTAGAAGCATACGGCTTAAAAATTGTAGAGAATGTACCGATTGAGACGACACCGAATCCCTATAACGAACGTTATCTAAAAACCAAAAAGGAACGAATGGGGCATCTTTTGCATTTTAATAAATAACAGGCAAACATCAGTCTTACACGGAAAAAAGAAAAAGCAGAAAAGAGTCAACCGCAAGAAAACAAAACAACAGTTATAACATATAAAACAATGAACCAATTATCCGATCGTTTAAACAGATTGTCTCGTTCCGAGACTCTCGCTATGTCACAAAAAAGCAGTGAGCTAAAGGCTCAAGGTGTAGACGTTATCAACCTCAGTGTAGGTGAACCGGACTTTAATACGCCCGATCACATCAAAGAGGCTGCTAAAAAAGCTATTGACGAGAACTATTCCAAATATTCCCCTGTTCCGGGATATCCGGCTTTACGTAATGCTATTGTCGCCAAATTGAAAAACGAAAACGGATTGGAGTATACAGCGTCCCAAATTAGTTGCTCAAATGGCGCCAAACAGTGTGTCTGTAATGTAATCATGACACTTGTGGACAAAGGGGACGAAGTCATCATTCCGGCTCCTTACTGGGTCAGTTACCCGGAAATGGTAAAACTGGCAGATGGATTACCGGTTGTTATACGAGCAGGAATTGAACAGGACTTCAAAATCACTCCGGCCCAATTAGAGGCAGTCATCACTCCAAAGACCAAAGCATTAATTCTCTGCTCGCCTTCCAACCCTACGGGCTCAGTCTATAGCAAAGAAGAACTTGCAGGGTTGGCCACTGTACTGGCAAAGCATCCCCAAGTATATATCATTGCGGATGAAATTTACGAGCATATTAATTACATAGGCAGGCATGAAAGTATTGCCCAGTTCCCGGAAGTGAAAGAACAGGTAATCATCATCAATGGAGTATCCAAAGCCTATGCCATGACCGGATGGAGAATTGGATTTGCAGCCGGTCCGGAATGGATTATTAAAGCTTGCAATAAGTTACAAGGACAATATACATCAGGTCCATGCTCCGTATCCCAAAAGGCAGCCGAAGCCGCATATACCGGTACACAGGTCCACGTAGAAGAAATGCGTCAGGCTTTTGAACGCCGTCGCGACTTGATTGTAAAACTTGCCAAAGAGATTCCGGGATTCGAAGTGAATATTCCTCATGGAGCATTCTATATTTTCCCAAAATGCGATGCTTATTTCGGAAAATCCACAGGCGATCGGCAAATCAACAATGCTGCCGATTTAGTTATGTATTTATTAGAAGTAGGGCATGTAGCTTGTGTAGGCGGAGGTGCTTTTGGTGCCCCTGAATGTATTCGCATGAGTTATGCTACATCTGATGAGAATATTATAGAGTCCATGCGTCGTATCAAAGAGGCACTAAGCGCATTAAAATAATATAAACAACATCATTGATAAAAAGGTTATCTTCCCCGGTAACCTTTTTATTTGCAATCGTTCGACTCTATAAAACCAAGAAAGCATGGATAATCTTATCCATGCTTTCTTAGTTCTTTAAGTCTATGGAGTTGTATTTTATCCCAAGCTAATTGCTTCAGAAGGACATACATCAGCACATGTTCCACACTCTGTGCACAATTCCGGGTTGATTGAATAGATATCACCTTCACTGATTGCTCCTACCGGACATTCGTCAATACAAGTTCCACACGCGATACAATCGCTACCAATTACATAAGCCATTTTCTTATCAATTTAAATTATTAGTATTCTTTATCACCGACAAATGTACATGTTTTCCGCATTGGTTGTCCTCCAAAAACATAAAATTGTACTAATTTGTATTCTGTCTAAATAGAACCATTCTTTCAGGCTCTCCTTTTTCCTTATTTCACAATATCTCTACGCCCTAATAACACCAAACCCAACCACCCATTTATCTGACAAAACGTGATGTCGATGACAGAAAACCATTGGAATACAAAGTCTTTGTCAAATATTATCTATGGCATGCCTATTGTATGTTTCCCAAAAAGCCATGTATCAATGTACTACGTACTGTGGACACACAACTTGCATTGTTCTGAATTCGTTGAACTCACGTCATATTAAAGACATAGAGAAGTTACATAGCCATAGCAGTAAGCACCGTTCACCGTCCAACAGTACGCTGGACGGTGAAGTTAGATAGCTGCGAAAGCCGATGCACCTATCTGCATGGACCGTCCAGCGACCGCTGGACGGTGAACGGAAATACATGAAACAAACAATACGCATCCATAACAAAGGCGATTCATATAGGTTAGCAGGTACTGCCATCCCCATGCGGAAAAGAGGGGAGCAACCACAGTTATACCACCGAGATGAATAAAATGTACTCTTTACGGATATAGGAAAGAGCGGAAAAACTGTCGGAGTTTTCGGAAAGATTCTTAAAAGTTTCTCCTTACACTCTCTTTTTTACGGAAACCGCCGGAATGAAACAGGATAAGAACAACCATAATCCCAGCCTCGCCCATGCGATTGGGCTTAATCTCTGTAATTTTTGATTCTGAGAACATAGCGATAATCCTTTAAAGGTTATAGTTCAGCACCATAAATTTGATATGGTAATTATATATAAATTTAACGTGAGTTCGACGAATTCAGAACAATGCAAGCTGTGCGTCCACAGTACGTAGTACATTGATACATGGCTTCTTTGGAAAACAGCAATATGCGGCAATTGCACTCAAGAGGTTGACAATAAAATTATCAAAGGTTCTATGCCTTGAATGTTCCACTTGTGCCATATTTTTGAGTTCGTCATTGACGGTTTCGATAATGGTCCGTTTCCTGAGGAGTAGTTTGTCTGAAAGTGACATCAACGCTCCTTTCATATTGCTTTTTAACTTGGTTATAATTTGTATGCCGTCCACGAACAATCTCTCAAAGAGCTTCTTGCCGGTGTATCCCTTATCGCCGACAAGCTTCCCATATATAAATTCCACAAAGGATTTGTATTCAAGAGGCTTACGATCATTGACATCACCGGGAGTAATCATAAAATTCAGGAGTTCTCCGCGTTCGTTGCATACGAGATGTAATTTAAACCCGAAAAACCAACCCATGGAGCATTTACCTTTTTGTGGTATTCCTTGGAACGTCTTATGAACATGGATTATCCGTCTTTTTACATACCCGTAAAGGTGTACTGTCAACAAAACTGATGCCTGTACATTTGCCCAAAAGGGCTTTCTTGATGAACAGGGCTAGCGGAATTGCCACTTCTTTTTCCAATTCTACAAAACGGTTGTAGAAGACGCTTTGGGAAAGAGATGGCGCATATGTCTGCATACCTTTTCCTGATAGAAATGCTTCAGACAACGGTAGCCTGAATCATGAAAAAGTATCATGATGAGCATGATTTCTGCCTTTGACAGGGTTGAAACACGGTGATATTTACGCTTTGCAGCAGATTAAACGTGTATTTTGTCATCATGGCATCGAAAAATTTGCAGATATCATCTGCCATACAATATAATTCTATAACTTTGCTTCCGGTAATCATAGCGATTGTTGTTTGTAAATATCTATAAATCAGCATTATAAAGTTATAACAATTCTCGCTAATCACCAAATCCATAAGAACTTAAAATTCCTCGAACTCACGTTAAATATATATATTAAGAGACACTAGTGAAAGGATATGAAGCGCTGGGTATCTATACCGATCACATTAGCGGTGCAAGAAGAGCGGTGAACGTCCAGTTCTCCGTGAAGCAATAGAACAATGCAAGGTGGAAACTAAAAACCAGTGCCCCAATTCATGGCAATGGTTTGGTGTCATCCTCCTTGTTAGCGAATTATCGAGGTTGGGCAGAAATGCCTTTGATGTACTTGAAACAGTGAAGGAACTTGCCGACTCAGGCATCAATCTCTATACGCAGAAAGAACAAATGACACTCCTGAGCGAAGATGGCAAACCATCTATCTTTGCCCCTATCATGCTTGCAATCCTTTCTTCTTGTGCCCAGTTGGAATGTGATAACATCTCATTCCGACCGAATTCAGGTAGGAAGCAGTATGTTGCAAAAGGTGGTAAACTCGGCAGACCTATAGGAAGTAAGAAGTCACAAAACAAAAAGAGGGAAGAATATAGAGAGGTCATCAACCTTCTTAACAAGGGCTATGCCATCCGTGATGTTGCAAAATTAAATGGCAAAGGTGTTAGCACAGTACAATGTATCAAGAAGGAGTTTTGTGCTTGAAACCATGGGCTAAAACCAGGGTGTTGATTCAATAATCTGGTTCAAACCTGATACGTGACCTGCGGATGAGATTTTCATAATTTGCAGTCACTCCAAGCATAGCTTATTCGTCTAAGAAGCCATGAACAATTACATAGTTATTATTATCGATAATGGTTTTGCTATCTTATATGCAAAAAATATATTCAGTTATTGATATTTTAAGCACTCATTTGTGCGAAATTTAGTTAAATTTATCGAATACGCAAACTTTTAATTTTATTTCTTTTTATACTCTAGATTTTTTTGCTATTTTTGTACTTGATTTCCTTTTTCGCATCTAATTGGAAGGTGTACTACCCCAGTGAGAAGCCCAACAATAAAGGTTCGATTGAAGTCCACGCCGAGCTGAAACATGCGATGGCAACATCAAATGTTGAAACGGGTTTTGGGCGGGAGATCACGACATATTAAAAGGCGTTTACTTGACGCTTATCTTTGGCTACACGAATCTCGCAAAATTCAAATTCTAGTGAAGAAAGCAACGGTAGATGTCCTCGGGTGTGATTTTTCACAACCGCACTTGTTTGTACAAAGGAATAATTGTACCCTGTTGGGTGCAATATGTTTCGTATATGTATGTAACATGCTGCAAGGTGAAACCTCATACGGCGTGGGCTCTGACGTTGTTCATTCTCTAGAATTGGGCAATGCGAGAGCCTTGTGTAGCGGGATGAACAATAGGTAGGTTCTCCACGCTTTAACCTAAATATAACACTTAACTATCTGTGTGTCAGTATTTATATATAACGAGATGGCTGTTTTGATACCATTTATTTCCCATCATTGTTTAAGTCACTGTTTCCCCTTACACGAATTGAAATCGATAATTGAGCGTATTATACCTCCACTATTTGCAGTTTACATTCATTAACACTGTCCACATACAATATCCAGCAGTTCATTGGCTATGAATGAGTCGGCGATTCGTATCACGTTGTTCTCTTCTGTGTTGTAACCAAAGAAGTTGATGCTGCCGTACCAGACTTTGGATTTATCAATTATCGCACATTGCACTGACTGGGTTTTGTCGCATTGTACTTCTATGCCATACGCCACTAATTCTTGATCGCTATCACCTTGTTCCTTGACCCAGACAACAACTTCAATACCATTGGTCATAAGGTCTCGTAAAAGATATAATAATCGAGGGGTGTATTTATACTTTATCTTCTGACAGGAGATGACTATGCTATGTTTGGCTGTAAGCAGGTCTTGACGGAATGGTTCTGAAAAAGTCTGACCATCGTAAATCAATTCTCGCTTTGAAACGCTGTTTCCTTCTGTTTGTTTAGGGACACCATAACCCACAGATGCGTACCCTCTCAATCGCTTTCGATACATGGAATCGCAGATGGGAATGCGTATGTCAACATAGTCATAGATGCGCACCTCATTCTTTCCCTCGTAATCCCGATGCAATCTGCCTGCATATTGGGCTATATTCCCTTTCCATGAAATGGGTAGCGCAAGAAACAGCGTGTCAAGTCTGGGATAGTCGAAGCCTTCACCGATGTATTTGCCTGTGGCAACTATTACTAAAGATTCAGAAGTTGGGACATTTGCTAATTTTTCCATTGCTATCCTCCTCTCTTTCACAGAGTCTGCACCGACAAGACTGACTACATGCATTGCATGAGGCTGCAACAAATCCGCAAGAATCCTCACGTGGGATGTCAAATTGGTAAGGATGATGGGAGTCCGTTCTTCTGCAATTTCCTTTTTCACATCCTCTATGATGAGCTTGTTTCTCGCATCGTCTGTCGATAAAGCCTCTATGGTTTGAGTATATGTTTTGGTGTCTGGCGAGATATTACGGAAAGATGTGAAACGCGGTATTAGGGTGCGAACAAAGCTTTGTCTGTCCATCTGGCTTTTAGCATCCGCAGTATATCGTATCTTACCACATTGCATAAAGATGATGGGCTGATGTCCGTCCTTGCGTATTGGGGTGGCAGTAAGTCCATAAACGTAGTGAGCGTTAACTTGTTTCAACACCTGTTCAAAACTTACGGACGAGACATGATGACATTCGTCGACAATCACCATGCCGTAGTCTCTAACGAAAGGTTTGACCTCGTTGTTCTCCAAACATGATTGTATTAAGGCGATGTCTATCATTCCATGAAGAGAGTCCTTTCCCGAGTATAGTTCTCCTATGGGAGAATGGTTCTTCTTCCGTCGTTTTGATTTGTCCTCTATGATTTCGTTAATTTCCAAGAAGTCTTTCAAATGCTTCTTCCACTGGTCGAGCAGCGACTTCCTGTGCACCAATATCAACGTATTCACTTTCCCTTGAGCAATCATCGCAATAGCAAACACGGTTTTCCCAAAAGCCGTTGTGGCAGACAGTGTGCCTACAGGATGAGGAAACATAGAGGACATGGCTCGTTGTTGTTCTTCACGAAGTTCTCCTTTGAATGACACATTGATGGTTCGTCCGTAACAGGTCTTATCATCTATGGAGTATCTCACATTGTTTGCCTTAAGCAGCTCCACTACATCATCTTCGCATCCACGAGGCAGAGCTATAAAGTTGTCCATCAATTCTGAGCATGATATGATACGCGGAACATCATAAGTAGGCAGCCGCATGCCTTGCTTTGCATAAAACTCGGGGTTATGAAATGCTGCCATTCGCTTGAAATAGTTGACAGCCTTTGCCGAAAGACAAGCCAAAGGAATGTACAGCATGTTTCCCCTTGTCAATGTCAGACTTGACGGAAAATCTGATTGACCGACAGTCTCTGGCTTTGGAGTTTCCCAAGGTTTTCCCTCGCTGCTTTTTGTCAATTCGCCCAATGTCGAAGCGTGTTTCTGTAGAATGAGATCAACGGTTTCCTCTGACAGTTTTTGAATACTGAGCAGGAAACTCCATTGGTCGGGATAAGGCTGGAAACTTTCATCTACAAAAATGCTGTTGCCATTCCTTCGTGCCTGCCCTTGTAAGGGCAGGGCTACGAGATTTCCCAATCCACCATCTGGCAAAGCGTCTTGGTTCGGGAAAAACCTGTCGTATGATTTAAAGGATAGATGTACCTCCTTATTCATTGCCTCTGACAGAATTGACTTTCCCAGTCGTCTTGCCTTAATGGCTGCTATGGCAGTATCAAAGAACACCCACACATGTGCCCCATTGCCGGAGCGTGACCGCTCAATGTAACAAGGAACGCCCCATTCCTTGCACACACCTGTAAAGGCAAGCACATCCTTCTGATACCCATGTTCACAACTCTTGTCATCGAAATCGGTACTGAGGAAATAGCAGGTGTTGTCGTTCAACATCGGATATAAGCCAACTACATCACGGCCATAGGCATCCTTACCTGCAAGGTGGTTGAAGATATGTTCGTATGATAATGGAGCGAACTTCCGGTTAGGACATTCTGTACATTTGTATTTACGCTTGTCGCAGAACTCCCTGTTCCATTCTCGTTCGCACACTGGTTGATAGCCAGACTTCTTTGTTGTATCGCTATACCATCTTCTGGCAAAGACATCCTCCCGCCCTTTGAATAGGCCTTGGAACAACTCAACCTTTTCTTGTAGAGAAAGGCTGATGGTTGAATCCGTCGAGTTTGAGAATTGGGACGCAGTAAGGTTGGAATCATGAACATACGCCTTAAACGGTATGCCATGCTCGGCAAGAAGAGACTTCAACCGTTTATTTTCCTCTTCCAACTCGTGCAATCTTCTTATGAGGGTGTCTGCATCCATAATCGTAGTCTTACATGATTGTTTTTTGCGCCACTTCTATGGCATCGCATTTCAGAACCAGGTCATTTTCATCGCCTACTGCATCTATCACTTTGTCTGCAAGCCATAGTTTCAGCATCTCGTTTTCATCCTGATGCAGCAATTCTGCAAGTTTGACTACTTGCTCTCGTTTGGCTCGTCTGTCTCCACGTTCAATCTTACTGAACATGGGGGTGTCAATCTCTAATGCAGCTGCCAGCTGGCGTTGCAACAAACCTTGCTCGTCTCTGAGCTCTCTGATTTTGTCTCCGAATAACATATCTCTTTTTTTTCTTTAAGTTCGACTAAATATATTTTGTTCTACTAACGCATAAAAGACACATTGTAACTGATTGTCAGAATATTACAAATTCAAGTGTGTACACTTCGACTAAAAGTTCGACTAAAGTTGGACTAAACTTTGACTAAAATCCACTTCTTACCATTTGTTAATTCGATAATGCCTTCTTTTTTAAGAGCCGATAGCAAATTACTTATCTTTCGAATCTTCTGTTCATCTGTCAATACATCAGACAACTTGGATTGCAATAGTTGATTGAGCTCGCCTCTGGTAGCTCCACCGAACGATTTTAGGTATGATATGATCATCTCTTTGAAGTGCATGTCATTGAAGCTCCTGTTTCTGATGTATTCAGTTTTCAGTTCTTCATTATTGGCAGTTTTGGCAACATATTCCGACAGGTATAACTTGGGATAGCGTCCTTCTATAAGGTGCAACTTCCTTAATCGATTGGCAGTCTCTTTGTCAATAGTGTCATGTTTCTGTACCATATCCAATGCTATGCAGTCATTTAGAGACAGATTGGGATTGGCTTTCAACAAACGATAATATTCCTCATTGATAAGTTTGCCGTAGATTTTTACTGTGACTTCCTTTCTTGCTTGGTCAATCTTGTAATCGGGCATTGGGAAGAAACGTTTTTGTTGTTCTGTGAACACCTTTCGGATTCCTCTTCCAATTGTGTCTATCATATTAAAATTAACCATACCCTGGCACAGGGCATAGTTTCGATAGAATTTCTGTGGACCATTCTGTTCAATTGCATTCCTGACAGTGCCAGGAAGAAAATATCCTCCATTTGCGAAAGTCACAGAATTTGGATCTTCCACCATGGTAATACGTTCCTGCATGGTGTAATCTTGGTGAGCTATACAATTATGGAGCACCTCGCGTATGCTGTAGTCATCGTATTGTTTGACAATGTCTGGAAACAAAGTTCCACCGGGTAAGATACGCTGATTCAGATTGCGAATCCTTGACAATGCCTCATTTACTGTCAGAATAAATGGCGTAGGGAAGTGCTCGTAATCAATCTTCTCGTCATGGTCATCAATCAGTACCCATGTGATAGTAGCCACAGCGGGACTAATCAGATGAACCGCAGTCTCTTTACCTAACAATAAAATTGCAGCACGTGTCAGTTTACTTTTTATTGCCACGCCAGCACGATTAAGCAGTTCCATATCATCCCATTCATCAACTTCATCTGCTAAGCGGGGATGAACTGCCTTATACTCATCGCGTGCTTTTGCCAAGGCCTTGCCGTCGAGGTCGTCCCAAGTGGCATTTTCAACAATCTCTGCAGACCAATCAAAAACAGGACTATTTTCTTCCAATATAGCATTCAACCTCTCTTGGGTTAATTCCACCAAGGAATCCTCAATGCGTTGCCATGCCTTGTTATGGGCATATACCGGCAACTTGGGACGATGCTTAGGGATGTGAATCACCCAGATTTTCTTGTTGGTATCATCCGTGATAAATTCTTCTACATCAAGTCCTTCTGTAGATAGATTGACACAGCGTTCCGTCAATCTCAGAATAGCTTTCTGTCTATCATAATTGTAGGTGTCCGTGCCGACAATCTCTAGTGTCTTGTCATGCACACCCACCACGAGGAAACCGCCCTCCATGTTGGCGATAGCCGACACGTAGGAAATCACATCATCTTTCTCGTCCCCACAGAACGAGTTCTTCAGATTCTTAAATTCCTTCCATTCACAGTGAGCATTCTCTTGTGGGTACTCGCGGAGGAGGTATTGTTGTAATTCAAGTTCTGTCATAGAAATCAAATTTAAAAGAGCCTTTTACCCTCATGCTCAGGAGGTCCCTTTAAAGAAGGATTATTAGTAGACCTATTATTGACCACCAGATTAGATTAGCTAAATGCTTACCCATCTGCTTCTAAAACTCTTCCTTAAACGGGGATGGCTTTTTTGAACCAGCCCCTTTGTCATGGGACTGTTCAATCTATATGCCACCGATGTTAATAAAATAATTTTTATCAAACATAGTTTTATACATTTTGAAATGTTCTTGCATCACACGTTATCATCCCTGTTTGCTTCCGGGCTGGCATCTACCTACTCTCCCACAAATGCAGTACCATCGGCATTGACGTATTTCACTTCTCTGTTCGGAATGGTAAGAGGTGGGACAACGCCATAAAAAACACCAAATTTGTTCTCGTAATTAATTTTCTTTAGAGTTGTTTAAGTCAAATGACCTTTCCAATTCTAATTCTGGACGAGTTAGAAGGATTGGCATTTCTTCTCGTTTTGTTGTAATTGGAACATTGGAAGCGTTTTTGGCTCTTTTTATAGCCCAATTTCTTAATGTGGAAATTTGTTCTTTCATAGTTGTTGAAAGCGGAACTGTAGCTTTAATAGCATTTAGGATGTGTATCATTTCAAGTTTTGGGGATGACGGATTCTCAATAAATGCAGAAAACATAGCTTCCTTGATACATTCCTCTATCTCAGCACCATTAAAATTGTTTGCTTGTTCAGCTAACACATCTAAGGCGTAAAGAGATGGGTCTTTTCCATTTTTTTTCAGGTGAATAGAAAAGATTTTTTCTCTTTCCGCTTTTTCTGGTAAATCAACAAAAAAGATTTCATCGAATCGTCCTTTCCTTAGTAATTCTGGAGGAAGTTGATTGATGTTGTTCGCTGTAGCGACAACGAATACTGGTGCAGTTTTCTCCTGCATCCAAGTCAATATTGTAGAAAATATCCTGGATGTCACACCTCCGTCTGTTGCCCCACTTGATTGAACTCCACTTAATCCTTTTTCAATTTCGTCAATCCAAAGAACACAGGGAGCTACAGCTTCAGCTGTTGCAATAGCTTTTCTTATATTATCTTCACTACTTCCCACAATACCTTGAAATACTTTGCCTACATCCAATCTAAGCAAAGGCATGTTCCAGTTTGAAGCAATACTTTTGGCAATCAAGCTTTTGCCACAGCCAGGAACGCCAAGCAATAGAAGACCCTTTGGCTCTTTTAGTCCCCATTCTCTTGCAGTTTTTTCATAGGCTAATTGTCTTTTTTGGAGCCAATCTTTAAGATTGTCCATACCACCAACGTCCAATAAACTTTCATTTTTGGGGAAATAATCTAAGATACCAGATTTTCGAATGATTTGCTCTTTCTCGGAGGAAACCGTAAAAGGTGAATTCTTATCAAAACTGTCCTTAACAGAGGCTAAACAATATGCTAAATCTGCTTCCATTGATGTCATTCCTAAAGCAGCATCAATCAACTTGTCTCTTAAAGACGTGTTAAGTTCTATTTTTGATTGTCTTGCCACAACATCCAAGACTTCTCCGATTTCATTTCTTTTGGGGAGAGGTATCTGCAAAACCGTTACATATTTTTCGAGTTCAGCTGGTAAATTGTAACTAGAGGACAAAATAATGGCATGTGTATTATTATTTGTTGCTTCCGCTATTTTCCTAATTAACAATTTGACTTCATCCCTTTCAAAATAGTTGTTAATGTCATCAAGAATAAAAATGTTTTTTTCTCCGGCCTTTTTAGCATTTAGAATATACCCTAACAATTCTATGGGATTCTGCATTCTTTCGATATTTTTTTCAGTTTTATCAGGCATTATTTGTACTAGACCATAAACACAATCCCACTGAAAAAGGTTTACGGTCTTGCCCTCTCTACGTAAAATATCAATAATACCCTTAATCTTTTGTTTGGTACGATAGTACTCAAAACTATAAAGATACAAGACTGGATAGTATGCTCGTATCATTAAAATCAATTTTTGAAAGATGTCTTCCATATTATTTGTTTTTTAAATCAACATTATTAATTCTCCTTGGTTTCATTTTGCCAATGTATTTTGCTGGTACAGGCTTCTTCGTCATTACTCTTTTGTTACCAAGAAGATGCTCCAAAACATCCATTGCTTCATGAGCTTTTTCGTTAACGTCATTCGGCAAATAATCAGAATCTGTTACAATAGTTCCATCATAAAGTATTGTAAACTTAATAGAAGCAAATGGTTCGTCTTCTGAAGGATCATACGATTTTGCCTCCATAAAGAAGCAATACTTTTCTTCCTTAGTTGGAATAAAAGTAAAATTCGAGCGGTATGTAAAACCAGCGTTTTCAAATTCTGAAATCAAAGCATTCTTTGAGTATTCTGCATTTAACTCTTGAAATTTTACTTTTAGTTCTTCTACTTTTTCTTGCGCATTCGGCATATAATAAGTATTGTAGGTAACTTCATTGGTTGACATATTGAGTTTTAATGCAAACTCGCCAAAGAAGTTGGAACCAATTCCAACCTCAGTAACCAATAGTATGTTATTCTGTATAGAATACTTCCATCCCAAAGCGTCACACGCAGCCTTCAAGACATTAGCATTCATTACTTGTGGATTCCGAGCGAATCTAGATGACTCAAATCTTGACATATTTATAATGAATGTAACAATTTTCCAATAATTTTTGATGGATCTTGATAGTCATTCTTATCTAAAAATGTTTTGCCGGGGAATAACTGTCTAACTAATTTATTGCCCAGTTTGACATTATAAAACGAAAACAATTTACCATCAATAGCAATAAACACTCTAGAAGTGCCCTCCTCTCTATCCTTCAATATATTATATTTAAAGAATTTAAGTAGGTTAGAGTCACTTAATAATGTTACCAATTTCTCTTTCCATTTATCACCCACATTTGCTTTTGACGCATTGTTATATAGCGACAAGTAAAACAAACCAGCCAGATGCTTCAATATGGATGCAGAATCAGTGGGATTTAGTTCATAGAAGGACATAGCTAAAGTTTGATTTCCATCCACGCTTTGAGTATTTGCCGTAGATTGGTTGCCAGATTCACTGCTATTGATATTTGGCTTCTTGATAGACGCACTGATTATGTTCTGTAATTGTAGAATTTCATTTTGAATATCATCGTTTATGAGCGATGTATCACAAAGAGATGATAACTTAAACAGCTTTGCTCTATATGAGTTTATTTCTTTCTGAGACAATCCTTCGTTAATCTTGCTTTCAATTTCGCTCTTTAAGGATTCTATTTCTTTCGCTAATATGTCTGATTTCGCTTGTGTTTTGCGTTCCTCTAGCATGTTATCGTAATCAATAAACAACTCCTCTAGGTTATCATCCTTTCTAAAATACTCAATTTTATCGTTATGATAGTTTTGTATTTCATTAGATGACAATGTGGAAATCTCTTGCAATGCTTTCTCAATATACTTTTCTGCAAATAGTTTTTTTGACAACTGATATTGATTTATTGCTGCTTGATAATGTGCAAGACACATTTCTTCAGCTCTGACATGAGTGATGTTTTTAGATGTCACAGAGAATGACAAAACGTTAAAACTACCAGTGAATAGAACACATTGTCCATTTTTTACTTCAATAACATTCTTTTTATGGAATGCAGGAAGTTCTACATGGAAGAATTGTTTAGCATATTCTAATTCTAAAGATTCAAGGGCCTTTTGAGATTGATCTCCCACCATTTTATCTTTGTGGCTGTCAAGTCCCCCATCAGGAGCTGAGTAAGAGATAAACACCTTACCTCCTTGTTTAAGATAGTTCTTAATCAATGGAAGACGGTTACGCATGAACGTGCTATCTCCCACCCATGGGCTAGATAACCAGATTTCATCAGGTTTGTCTGTCTGGAAAATATTATGCAATTCTGACTCAAATGCAATAGAGTCGTACAATGCACGCTTATGAAGTCTTTCTGATAGGTCATCTGGGTTTATTTCTTCTTTTCCTTTATTCTCTTCGCCTACTGCAGTTTGCTTATCCTCTTGTTCAATAAGTTTCTTCTCTGCGGAAATAATATTTTTAACATCTTCCTTAACCAAAGGATCCGACTTCGCAAGTTCTAAGTCATCATATATAGCAAGGTCTTCACTCTCACTAGCAGCTTGCAGCATTTGTGAAAACAATGTCTGCTTTAAATCCACATCTTCTTCAATTAATTGAGATAATGGATGTAAAACAGCCTGTGTCGTATCATCATAGACAATTGTCCTTACTTGTTTCGTTCTGATACTCTGAACAAAACATACGGTTAAATCATACTTATAAAAATTATGATTTTGTGGCGTAGCTTCCTGAAGAATAAATCTTTCTTTTGAACTCTGCATATTAGATGCTTGGATCTCTGAAAGTTCCTTGATTTCCTCAAAAGTAAGAGGCAATAACGATTCGTTCTCTTTGAAAAAATCGGATTCGTCAACAAGCTGAATATCGTCAGCAGAAATACAATCTCGCAATCCTGTAAAAGAATGATTATTATTCAAATACCAAAGTTCAAAATCAGAACTAAATGATTTCATTCTCTCACCATGAGCCGCGAATTCCTTGCCTTGTTCCGTAATAAAATATGCAGACTCGTCACCTCGCACAAGATTGTATCGAATCATAGTGTCGATGGCACTACGAATCATTTTTTGTTCAGCAATGTCATGCTCAATATCCAATCCCAATATTTTACCAATATTGGAAAGGGATGTTTGTCCATCAATACTGATGATGCCAACAACAGCCTTTTCGAACGCAGAAATTTTCTCAGGCTTGTTAGTTACGCCTTTATACGACTGAGCAATGAACTTTATTGTATATGGAATATATCCGATAATAAGCTCGGATATAGCCTTGTTATTTTCAATGACTCGATTGAGGCGCTGATCTAACGTCTCTTCAATTATTTCCTTTTTATCAACACCTTTCTTTTGAGGTTTTGACTTCGAATTCTTAATCTTTGGGTTGAAATTTTTGTTTTGCCCCTTGTTATATGTATTTTGTTTCATCTTACCAAGTCTTGAAGTTGTTTAATATCAAAATGTTCCATCTCGTCAATTGATCTTTGATAGTGAGCATTCTGTCTAAAGAACTGTCTGTTTCCGACCACGATTAACAGTCTTCTTGCACGGGAGAAACCTACGTTAATACGTCTAATATCTTCTGCGAATCCATAGCGATGTTCTTTATTGCTTCTCACCGTTGAAATGATGATTATGTTACGTTCCATTCCTTGGAATTTGTCGACAACATTAATTCGGAATGGAAGCGATTTATCAATTTTCCCATCCTTATACATTTCTTTAATCTTGCCGTATTGAGCTCCATAGAACGTTATAATACCAATCTCTTTGTCTTCTGGTTTCTCTTGTGAATCCATAAACTTTTGGAATCCGTCTGCTTTCTGTAAAGCCTTAACAACAGTCCTAATAGCATTAAGTTCACCGTTATTTACGTAAGAAGTAGAACCACTTGGCTGACTTTCATATGTATCTACATCAACCCAGATTGCATGTGTCTGAGGATCAATGAAACCGGGAAGGGTAAGACCATGATATCGACTTCCTCTTGCATTGTATTCTTCATTATCCATATCTTCATCTGCAAGACCACACTTCAATCCTTCTTCAAGTTCTTCACTGTAGAAATGACTTACCGTATTCATTATCTGCTTATGCATACGGTATTGCGTATCAAGGGTGGCAACTATAGAAGGCTTTAGTTTAAATGCAGACCTAAACAATAATTCAAATTGCGACTCTTGGAAGCTTTCTATGGTTTCAGCCAACACCTTCTGGTTAGCTTTCTTCAATGATAATACTATGTTATCTTCATTCATCATTGGAGGCAGCTGCTTGTGATCACCTATGATTATAATTTTCTTTCCCCAAACCATAGGTACAGACATCTCCAATGGTGTAGCTTTACTTGCCTCATCCATTATTACAACGTCAAAAGCATTCTCATTGTTACCAAACAATAGTGCATATATTTCCTGTAGTTGCTTTGAACCACAGATACTACATGTAGCAGCTACAAGGTTTACATTACTCTTATAAGCTTCGTAGAATTGTTCTCTCGTATTTCTGTCACGAACAATAAGATCTTTCTTCCATTGATCAATAACGGACGCATACTTCTCATCTTCTGTCATGTCTCGAAGAATTGAGTCCATCCAAATGTTTACACCATTGTCTTCATTTTCAGCATTTGTTTTTTTACACCAATCTTCCATGAAGTCAAGCATGTACCTTTTAGCTTCAATTCCAACTTCTTTTTCTGTTGAAGCATTTTGAATTCGAACAGGTCTAATACCTCTACGTCCCTGCAATCGTTCAAGTGCGTTGTCAACTGCAAGATTTGTTTGGGATGTTAGAAGAATCTTCGAATCTGGTTTCTTAAGTATTTGTTGCCATATAATCTCGGCAATAACAGTTGTTTTACCAGTGCCAGGAGGACCTTGAATAATGGCTATATCAGGAGCAGAGACAGCTTTTGCTACTGCCTCTAATTGTTTCTCATTAAGATAATTCTCTATCTTAGTTTCTGTTATTCGTTTCTTTACCTCTTCAAGATCTTCGTCAAACTCACCTGCATACCTGGGGTCAAATAAGAAGTCACATAACCTTGGATTGGCAGGAGCGGGAATTCTTTTTGTTTTTGAACGAGGATAGAATTGGTTGGGATTGGTAATACGCAACATAGAATCGCTCAATCTTCTTAACTCTGAAGATTTGCCAACCATTGGGAATTGTAAGTAGTCACCGACATGAATAAATTTCGCAACTTGCCCTTTGGCATTGCGATCTTCCATGTAATCTATAAAATCTGAACTGATTTCTAACTTTATACTATTGAGTTTCCTGCCAATACATCTGCCTAATGTTAAAGCATTTCTAAGCATTTGAGACCTATTCCTTCTCAATTCATTGATTTCGTCATAATCCTGATATTCTTCCTCATATGCCATGTCTATAGCTTCGCTAATAGCATCATATTCATTCGCCTTAATGAGATTGACATCTTCATTTACGTAACCATTTCTAAGATTCTTTTCAAATCTAATATTGAGTTGGTGATCAAACTCAAAAGATAATATGGTTTTACCTTCATCATTAGTCTCAAATTCATTAGTAAGCAAAGATGGATATAAACTTATACTGGAGTTTACAGCATTATGGAAAGAACTTAACTCTTCCATGTCTGCATATTCTATAGTATAATTAAGAATCTGACAGGTCTCATCGTTTTCAAATGAGGCAGTAAAAGACGGTGTTATCTCTGTGATTTTCTCAGCGACTTCTTTATATACCTTTTTACAATAATTAACATCGTCACTCAAGAGTTTGATGACAACAGAAGGATAATATTCTTGTTCTTGAATACTAAGAGACTCACCACAATATTGACGAACCTCAGAAAGTAATTCAACATAATTATCGTAATCAGTTGGATAGAACTCAACTAATCCTGATGCAGCTTTGATTTTGATCTGTTTTTTTGAAACAAAATGTAGCTGCATATCACGCAGCAAACTTTTATTCGGAATCACAAAACACCCATAATCATATTCTTTTCTTATGAAAGTCTTATTGTCATAAGCTGCGATGACCTTCTGATGCATCTCATACGCAGTCTTTAAAAAAGAATAAGAATCATTTGTACTGAAAATATAAGAGGCACCATTTACAGAAAGACCATCAATTTGTACTTCTGGCCTGAATTCTGTTGGAGTAAAAATTGCTCTATACGCTGCTATTCTTATACTTTGGAGTGCTGGTTCATTTAAGTTTAGATAAGTTTTACCTTGGGTCTTGATGAGTAGTTGACCACTAACAGAATCCAAGACATCAATTACACCTGCAATCTTCTTTATAGCAGACGTAATAGAAGAAATATCCTGATTACTCTTAAATGAAGTAGTGATGACCGTTTGACGCTCTGTTGTTAAAGTTTCCGGATATTTTGATTGCACTAATCTGTCAAGATATAATGCTTCGCTATCATCCTTAAAGGTATAAACACCATCGGCATAATCAAATTTTGCATCAAAATCATTTAAGGATATATTTATATCTTCCAACAATTCGTCAAGATTTTCAGATGACTGAAGTGTTAGACTACCCGAGAGGACATGCTTAACATCTTCTGCTAACTTATAGCAGTTATCAGCTGCTGCACTTGACAATTCATCCAATATTTCTTCAGTTATATCAATATATCCAGCAAAAGATATTTCGCCCTTTTCGTTTGTTACAAATTCAACATTAGGATTGCGGTATTTTGTTGATGGAACACCTTTAATAGCAGCAACTAGTCTTTGTTGCAGAGTAGATGCCTTGACCTTTAAAGTCAATGTACTATAAGTTCGGTTATTAAAATGTTCCTTTTCTATAGTACCTACTTCTTCTATAGTACCTACTTCTTCGACAATAAACAATTCTTTTTTGTCTGTATTTAGAGCTTTTTCGCCATCAATATAAGCTTTCCACATTCTTCGAGATTGCTCTCTGTTAATTTCTCGTATTGGCTCTTTTAAAGATGTAAGGCTCGTGCAGAAATCCTTTATCTCGCGATATGAGGTCATAAGATCATTACGATCAAGGAAATCCATAAGGTTGTGGTTAATGTCTTCTTCTGCCATGAATTTTAGATTCATGCTTTTGTATTCAGAAGGATCCGTAGGCACAACAATCTCTTCGTCTGAGATGTAACTTAAGGCAAATTCAGTTAAATTTTGTTTTGCTGTTACATAGATAGACAACTTCAATTCTTCAATAATGAATTGATACGATCGAAAATCTTTTTTGTCCTTTCCCTTATACACGATTTTGCATTCATGAATGCCAAGAATGCTATCAAATATTTCTTTTGCTGTCTGAGTAATAGATTTTATATAGTTTTTACTATACTCAAAGGCTTGTTGAGAATATACAATAATACAGGGTGTAGACTCCAGCACCTCTGTAAATAGTTCCTCCGTAATTGTTCTATCTAATTCTGCCATGTTTGTTCATTTTAAATATACGATACTAATATTTCTATCGTACATATTAAGTTGTATTCTTTTTATTTCCGCGTTTTCTATTAAGAGCACAATACCATAACTATCGAATGATGCATCCGCTAAGGACGCACCTAGTGGCAAAGCATTTTCATCATAGCCATATCCACGCAGCTCAACAATGTTTTTACTCGTTGAAGTTATTCGCATTCGTTTGGGTGCCATTTGGATGTTATCTTTCCATAATGGGTGAATTCCATCGAGATTATACATTGTAACTGTATAACCCTCACCACCTTCTATGTTCTTTTCAATAACTAAACGTCTGTGGCAACCATAATTATGTCCAGAAACATCCTTTCCGTTTTGGAAACGAATATGGTCAGAGGTGTCGAAAGAAACATATCCAGATGGTGGATAGTTGTTCCCTTCTATGAGATAGTCTATATAATTCTTTTCCATAGTTCTATCATATAAACGGCTTTCCTTTATCTGATTTGTCAATATTTGACCACAAAGGTGTAAAAATAATCGCAGACTCTCGCATAAATGCAGGAAAATCTGCAATTTAATGATGCCAAAAGGGTGTTTTAGCTCAATTTTGGTTCAAATAATGACTTATTCTGCCAACTAATGTCGTTTTATTGTTGTTCGTTTATTGAAATTCTTGTCTTTGTCCCTCCACGGCAATTCAGACGTTGACCCACCGCCACTAGTGCCTACGTGCGGTTGGGCAGAGCCTCCTGTTGCCAGTTCAATGGCTGCACTGAGTATATTAGCTTGTATCTCGCTGACTTGCTCGGCAGCACTGAAACAAGCGTTGACAAACTCGTGCTCTGTCAGTTCCCCATTGCTGAAGACGTGCAATCGCTTATCGCTATCGTTGAGGTAGGTGACTGCGGTGTGCTCAATCTCCTTAACCTTTGTCCAAATTTTCAGGGTGACGGTATAAGGGTTGTTACCAAGGAAACGATGACCGATGAGTTCCGCTCCCGATGAAAGCCGGTACCGTTGAGGATTGGCCTTGCGGTCAAGTTCGTCAATCCTGTTCTTCTGCCTTTCAATGACAGCCTCCTTCTCGACAGCTTTCCTCTCTGCAATCTCCGCACGCCTGATGGCAGCATCGATTTCCTTCTGATAGCCATTCCTCAGTTTTGCAATATCAGATTCATGCTTCTGTTTTAGAGACGCTTTCTCCGCCTCCAGTTTCGCAATCTTAGCCTGGAGCTTTGCCAGTTCCTCGTTTTTTGATGCCAGCTCTTTCCTTGCCTTGGCAAGGTCGCCTTTGCCAAATATGGCGAATATCGTACTCTTGCCCTCTTTGGTCTTCTCCACCTCTTTCTGTAAGTTGGCGATGTTCTCCTCAAGCTGTTGCATCTGCTGCTTGTAGTGGGTGGATGTGGCAATATGTCTGGCGGTGGAACCGACAATGCCACGCCTCAAACCAAACTCACTCATGGCAGCGGCATAGGAGTTCTGATACTCACGAAGTTTGGCACGTTTGAGCACGTCATCTGCTGACAGTCGTGGACCTGACTTGGTATTGTACTTCCTCTCTCCCTCTCGTTCACGGCGTTGCCTTTCGGCAGTGACGATGGGTACGATGGTGGCATGCAGGTGGGGAGTCTTCTCGTCCATGTGCAGCACACACGATACAACATTTTCCTTGCCGAAGGTCTCGTGCAGCCATTTGAGGTTGACTTCTATCCACCTCTCCAACCTGCCTTCTTCCTGTATCTTCATCATCTGCTCGTGTGTCCCCGTAAGGATGATGCGGATAGCCTTGCACTGGTTGCCAGCAACCTTGCGTGTCAGTCCGGCATGGTCTATGCGGTACTTTATGGCTTCAGTCCTGTTCCTTACTCCATCGGGAAATGATACCAGTTCCCTGTTCAGATGCGTGCGGCTACTGTCAGCATTGTCCGGCACGTAAGTCTTGCCCTGGGCATCCTTCCTTTCGATGTGGCACGACATTCCGCTGTCGTTACCACTGCCACGCTGAAGGTGGCATACTGCATATTGTTCTTTCATCTTTCGTAATTGTTTTGTTTGTGATAAATTGAAAACCTTGGGGGCACCCTTCGTTTTCTCGCCATGGCATAATCCAAACAAGTTTGGCTTCTGCTCATATGGCTGAACGAAAACGTTCTTGTTTATAAAATGCCGTCCTATCATCCACGAATGCCACAAGCAGTCCGCTTATGGGGCTTTTTTGCGTTGCCACTCGCAGAGGGGAAGAGACGAAAATGCCCTAATAAGCTACGGCATTTTATAAATACCTTTTCTTATGACAGCAAACTGTCCACATTACGACTCTTCAACGAGTTCCAATTTTAGCTCATCGATTAGCGTCTGTAAAGCAGGGTTGCGGTCAATCATCTTCTGGAGTATCATTTGCGGTGTGTCTTCCATCAGGAGGAAGTCGGCAATGTCCAGACCTTGGCTACGCTGCTCTTCTGTTGCCATCGTCTCCAATATGTCATTGACTGATACGGAACGGCAGACCTTGTCGAGTATGGGAAGCCGTGCCTGCCACTCCTGTGTGGCTCCAAGGTCGGGCAACAATACCACATCCCTGCCAGCCAAGGCAGAAGCGGCACGCTCGTTGAAGCAACCGTTCTTTCCTCCTGTGGCTATCCATAGCACATCGGGCATGAAGTGCGAGGCTATGACAGCCGTCTTCTCACTCTCCACTACAAAAACTCTCCTGTCGGGATATAAGAGAAGGAGATGCTCGCCGAAGAAGCACTGGCGGAGATGATAGTCTTTCAGCCTCATTTCCGTATGTACCCAGCAGACATACGGCTGGGGATGCTTTACCCTTTTGCCTGTCATGGCATCATAAAGCATGATCTTTCCTGTGCGGACACAACCGCTGTAATCCACCTGCCAGAATACGGCAGCACCTCCCCATTTTCTTGACGTGCCTATCTGGTAAAGGCTACCTAGCCTGTCTGCTTCTTCCTTTCCCATACATCTGGCAAGGAATGTGTACAAAGGATTGATGGCATAGTGTGAGAGAGTCTGCTCCATGATGCTTCTTTCTATGAATGATGGAGGTTGCTCCTGTATAGGGACAAATGAGTTCTTTGGCGTAATCACATGCTTCCTTGATAGAGATATTGACTCTTCGGGATTCTCACGGAAGTAGTCGCTTGGCGTGAAATGGTAGCCACAACTATGCTCGTGGTCACAACGTCCTACATGCTCAGGGAAGACATAGTCCCCACAGGCATCGACATAGCGTGTGAAACAGAATTTCCTGCCACATTGCGGGCAAGGCTTCTTGCTGCCCGGATGGTACTTTTCAAGATGATACTTATACTTCTCCATAGTAGTTTCTGAAATGAAATTCCTCTGATTTCAGTTTTCAGTTCTTTCAGTTTTGCAGAAACTTGATGTCTGTAAATTCACTCATATTACCGCTGCAAACTGAAAAACTGAAGAAACTGAAATGTGAAACGGGGTCTTATTCGTTGCAGTTTACACTTCGGGATTCCTCAGAAGTGGTCATTTGTTGTGTCTCAAAGACCGCCTTCTGGTATTCTCCTTGCCTGATTTTCTTTATCAGTCTGTTCTTGGCAAGTTCCTTCAGGTAGTTCATCACCGTGCGGTCGGTCACCCTTAGCTGCTTCCCTGCGGCAAGAGCCTCCGCGGTGGTGAACGAATCGTTCAGCGTCGAGAGCAGTTCTCTTGACGGCTCGTCACAGGCATCGTTGGCGACATACTCCCTTATCCTGCAATAGGAATCCTCGAAATATTCCATCAACCTTATAGCCCCATGCATAGCCTGTTTGGTCACGAACTGGAGATGACTCTCACCACACGCATAGCGCAATATCTGCAGGATAAGTGCGATGCGTGCCACATGGACAGGGGCTTTCATCGGACGGGACTCTATCATATTGTCATCCTCTATGGCATTTGTCCGCCGTATGGTGGCATTGTGACTTGCGATGAACTCATCTTTGGCTTCTTCCTCCATATCTATAATATGGAACTTAGGTTCTGTTCCGTCCTCACCTGTCTCATAGTCAAGGGCTATTACCTTGCTGATGATGTTCTGCCATGCCTCCATGGCTGAAGCGGAACGATGATGTGTAGAGTTGTCCTCTTCCTTCGTCCAAAGTGTCAGCTGCTGCACCTTGGGAAGCGTGAATAGAATACGGTCAAGCAGCCCGTTCTCCTCATATCCCTTCTTCATCAGTTCTCCCATACGCTTCGTCTGTGTGGTTCCTATCATATTGATGCAGGGACGTTCGATATGGATTGGTATGGGATTGTTGACACGTACCACATCCAGTGCGCCTCCGCTCCATGCCGTCAGCAACTGCTCTATCAGTTGTCCGTTGTTGTAGCGGTTGGCGGAATTGAACATGCCCATAATCTCATCCACCAAAATAGTGATACCGCGAGGGGAGTTGTAATGGGCGAGGAGCAGAGCCTCAGGCGTGAAGTCTGATACAAGAGTGCGTGACAGCGCCGGCTTCTCCATACTACAGTCGCCCTTGCTCTCCTTCGCAGCATTCTGATAAGCGGCCATGTCAGCCTTGAACTTCCCTATCTTCGCATTGTCGTTCCAGCGTATGGGACAGAATGCCGCTTCAAGAGGCGGTGTCTTGCCCAGTCCCGGTCTGCCCACCATGATTATGTAGAGTGCGGCATTGGTTATCCATTGGCCTTTCACCCTAACATAGTAGGTTCCGCCCAATGCGGAGGAAGCTGCCGAGAGCATGGCGGGAGCGAGATACTCCACCTTGAAGTTTTCGTACCTCACCATATCAAGGATGATGGTCTGCACCCTCTCAGGGAAGGCGTCCAAAGGAAAGCCTGTGTCTTTGATGCCATGTACCTCTGACATGACCTTGTTGCATATTTCCTGTGCGATACCCATGCTCATGCCTCCTTCCTTTTGCAGTAGTTGGTTACACTGTCGTTCCTGCCGCCTGTCTGGATGCGGCGGACATCACTCATGGCATACATATTCTTGTTCCCGACCTTGACGGGTACAAGATAGCCACGCTTTGCCCACAGGTTGAGCGTGCCGTCACATACATTCAGGAGTTCTTTTACCTCACGTGTATTGCAGTAGGTCTCCTCCTGGGGTTTCTTGCTCTCTATCTCTTGTCTGTATGCCATGATTGCCCGTTCGGCGATTCCCTCACCGAACATCTTGAGGTCTGCAGCAGTGACTTCGATTTTGAGGTTCACGCCCTGCTCGACCAAGGATTCTATATTTATAGCCATATCATAATAATTTTATGGGTTGTACAATGACCATCACCTGAAATCCCTGACACCTCCTTTTCGATGGCACATAAAAAAGAGGCACCGCCAAACCTCGGGTAAGATTTGACGGTGCAAAATTACGCTGATTCTGTAAGTGATTGAAAGAAAGTGTTTTGTCTTATTTGTCACGACAAAAATGACAATTTATGACAATGCAAAATGTTCAAAAATCCACCTATTTTGATTGTGGACATGCCGAAAGAAGTTCATTTATTCATCGCTTCTTTCTGTATCTTTGGTTGCTTGCGGTGGAATTCTACGGGTGTCCTCTTGTTTATTAGTGAGCCGGAGATGATAGTCGGTAACTAAGTCGGCTTGGATTTGGTTACTTTTCCATGCGACTTGGTTACGTTCTTCTTCAACTTGGTTACTTTGTTCACCGACTTGGTTACTTTGAATTGATAAAAAGTAACCAAGTCTGTATCGAAAAAGTATATAAGTAACCAAGTTCGGTCAGTATTGCATACGACCGTATGCTGTCCAATATGGTCTTAATGTATCTTGAAGCCAACGCACCACCTCTGGAAATGACAGGGCACTATTGATAGCAGCCTTTCTCAGGAAAGCTGTCCATCTAACCTGCATCTGAGGATTATTGGGAAAGTCTTCTCTGAAAAACATTGTGTCAGCATTATAGGGTGTGTGACGATTCTCAAATGTGTGGTTGATGGCATCCTGCAAAATGGAGGCGTCGTATTGGAATGAGGTGAGAAGATGGTAGATGTCGTAATAGTCTTTCATACGGCTGCTTTGGTCGGCCAGATCTATGATGGCATGCATCTTCTCTGCAATTACGGTTTCTGTGGAATAGGCAAGGATGCTTGCCTCGGGCAGTCCCTCCAACAACAGAGGATAGTCCAATGCAACAGGATGTGGTGTAACTACATCGCCAAAACCAACATCCATCGTGAGCACTTGCGCGATGGTGTCCATGGTCACAGGGATACTCAGACGGACACCATGATAATCCTTGAACTCGGTGATGTTCTGGGTGACAATCTTGTCGCAATCATACTGTACACCATCCTCCTTGCAATCGACCGAACATATCTCGCGGAACGCCTCAGCTATGCGCTTGCCATCATTGCTGATACGAGTGCCAAGAAAGTCTATGTCCAATGTGGGACGGGCGGCAAACCTCTCATAGGCGTACATCAGCGCACCACCTTTCAGCTAGAAGTTCTCACGATAACGTGTCTGGGAAATACGATACAGCAGACGCTCCTGAAAGTATCTGGTCAGGATGGTCTGATAAAACACTTCCTCCTGCTTGGCTACATTGAGCAGCCTTGCCCTGATGGATTTTCCGTAGTTTTTGATTTCGCTCATAGCTTTAGTGCAATATACTGTTCAAGGATTCTTCTAACTCTCAGTCTGTCGGCATAGTCAAAAAGCAGGGAGAGGTTTCTGTCAGGTAGTGCCAGATAGCTGTTTACCACTTCAGCGCAAACGTCCATGCCCACCTTGTTGCGGTATTTTATGGCATCACATACGCACCGCTCCTTATTATATATCTGTATGCTATAGCCGCTGACTATCTGTTCTTCGACACCTATGTCAAACATCGTGTCAGTGATGTGATGCAGTTCTACTTTGGGGAAGACAGGGAGCGTGACTTTCCTGCCTCTCTTCACGGCAATGTGGTAGGCTTGTGGCAGCGAGGTGGTAAGCCCATGCACGTTCCATGCGGAGAAAAGGCACAGCACTCCACCTGGAACAATGGCCTGCACATCTATCATCGTGTCAGCCAACTGTTCGGCTGTGGCATACACACCGCGCTTGATACGTATGGTATCACCATCACGCACGCTGTCCAGCAGTTTGTAGTATGCTGCCCGTCCTTCTTCCTTTACCATTCCCGAGGAGGTAAAACTGTTGCTGTTTCTTTTGCCTTCCATGCCTTTATACTTTATTTTGTGTACAAAGTTACTACATTTATTCCTAATTGTGGTCTGATTGTTCAAAAATGTGCTCGTTGGCCATGAATTATTAACATATATTCGACAGTTTGGCACCTCCAAATGGCTTTGTATCAGATAATCTTACCTATGTCGCTCCGAAGTTGTTCGAGTATTCTTTGGTTAGCATCGCTTTCGATGTACCTACACATTTGCTTCTTGCCGTCCTTATCTAACAGCTGTGTTTCTGTTCCAGCAAGTTTCCCAACGGCTTGTCGGAGGGAATGTTCGCTAAGGAGTTCACTGACATCGGGGAACTGTCTTGTCATGGCAGTGGCATATTCCACTCCATTGAGAAGAGGCTGTCGGAGTGGCATTTCCTTCAGTACAAAATATGGCAGAGCCTGCAGCATGGCAGACTGATGGGTTGTGACATAGCTACGGATGTAGGATATGAGAGTCTCACTGCTGTCTGCTGGCAGATAGTCTATAAGAGGACATGCCTTGGACTTCTTCCGTCCTGGAGTCAGATGCTGTACCTCCTCTTTTACTGCTTCCGGCAGTGGGGCTGTTTCCGTTCCGGCTTCAATGTCTTTTATAACATCCTGTAAAGCCCATTCGCAGGTTGTATCGTCTTTATTGGCTTTCTCCATAGCGAAATAGTGTTCCCAGTCTTCCTTTGTCCGATAACCGCCCTTGATGCTGACGGCAATGATGCTTTTGGATGCAAGCGAGCATTTCATCCTGTCGATACGCTCTATATGTGGATTTGACATCTGTTTATCCAACATCGCCACCATGCTTTCGAAACTCTTTCCGTAAAACAGCCAGCTCAGCAAAAGAGGAGCGGACAGCCGGACTTTCATCTTCGGCTTCATGCCAACCATACGTCTGGCTAAGTCCATCCATTTGCACTTCTTCTCAGTGTCAGGAACAGGCACGGAAAACATTTCGTCAATCTTCTGCGGAAGGTTCTCTTTGGAGACCAGTATGAAAATGGAGTCAAATGTCTCATCCCCATCATCGCCCCACGTCAGCTCCCATTCCCTTGCGACATGCCGCATCTGACCGCTGACAGCCTTAAATATCTGGTAATAGAAGGTCTCGTCACAGTTTGTCATGATGCGGGCAAACTCGTTATACTCTTCCCTGTGTTCGTTCTTCCATTTGAGGACTCCGGCTTTGAACGCCTCAAACTTTTCCTTGTTCTCTTTGTCCTTCATCATGTGTCAGTCGAGCAGGTTTACAAGTTCTTTCTTCATTTCATCGTCTATCTTGCGGTAGCGGGCAAAGGCACGGCTTCCCTCGGAGTGCCCCGACATAGATGCTATCAGGTTGGGGTCTTTCACCTGCTTGTAGAGGTTCCCGATGAAAGTCTTGCGTGCGGTATGGCTTGTGGCAACCTCCCAAAGCGGACGTGCCTCGTCCTGCCTGGTCTTGGGATTCAGTGTCCGAACCATACGGTCTATGCCAACGTGTTTAAGGATGCGCTTGATCATCTTGTTGTACATGGTCTGCGTGAACCGTGGCAGCAGGGCATCATCGAGGTCGGTGTAACGCGCAAGTATGTCCTTGGCTTTTTGGTTGAGAGGTACACGCACCGTACTGGCGTGCTCATGCTTGGTCTTCTGGGGGATATACTCTATACACCCATCGACGAGGTTTGCCTTGGTCAGCGAGTTCAGGTCACTCACACGGCATCCTATCAGACACTGGAACATGAACACGTCACGATATACGGCATAGCATGGGTCAAGATCACTCAAATCTGCATAATACACCTTGTCACGTTCCTCTAAGTTCAGAAAGAACGGGTCACCGTACATGGGCTGTGCTATCTGATACTGGTCAAAGGGGTTGTTCTTGGTCATTCTCTTCTTGATGCACCATTTGATGACGGTACGGATTCTGTAGAAGCAGCCTGTGATGCTGTTCTCGGAACGCTCCCACTTATACTTGCTTTCGGGGATATCCTTGTAGAAAAGAGGGAACTGCTCGCCATAGGTATGCTCCTCCTGCATCCATCGCTTCAGGTCGCGCAGGTCATCTGCGGTTATCGTGTCAACATTGAGCTGGAATCCGCGGCGGTGCATCACTTCCCTCTGGAATCGCTCGTACCTGCCAATCTTGTCTATATTGGCAAGGTGGTGCTTGCGACTGTCCGATGCCAGTATGGTTTCGTCAACATAGTGCTGAATCTGGGTTACCAAGCGGTACTCGTCACTCTTGCTCCCTGCATGGGAGTTGATGCCGGGGTGGTGGTATTCCTCAATCAAGGCTTGCAGCCACTTGCCGTCCACTCCTCGGTGGTATTCCCTGGCAATGAGGCGTGTGATATTCTGTATCTCCTCGTCAAACTTCATGCGCTTCTCGTCAGAGACGAGTGCAACGCGGGATTTATAGCCCTGCTTTTCCGCACTCCAATGGTTGGGGCTTATGGAAAGCTCGCTTGCAGCCTTGATATCAACGCCTCCCTTGTCGCGCAGGCGGAAATACACCCGTGCGAGGTCGGTGACGTTGTTCTTCGATGCGGTCTTCCTTATAAATGCGGTCACTTTCATAGTCAGTATGCTTGCTTAGTTTATCATTTCAACGAGTTTGCGCTTCATGTCATCGTCTATGTTGCGGTAGCGGGCAAAGGCACGGCTCCCCTCCACATGCCCGGACATGGACGCTATCAGGTTAGGGTCGGGAACCTGCTTGTAGAGGTTGCCGACAAAGGTCTTACGTGCCGTATGGCTAGATGCAACCTCGTAAAAAGGCTTCTGAACGGTCTTGTAGCCGTGGGTGTCAAGCACCGTCACCATCCTGTCAATCCCGCAATGCTTCAGCAGTTCCCTTATACCATTATTATATATAGAGATAGGTTTGAATGGCAGCAGCCTGTCTGAATCGGAACCTTCATATTTGGAGAGTATTCTGAGGGCTTTCTCGTGCAATGGAACTCTGACCGTCTTTGCCCCGCATTTCTTTGTCTTCTGTGGCATATACTCCACGAAGCCGTCCTTCACGTTATCCCTTGTCAGGCGGTACAGGTCACCCACTCGACAACCGATATAACAGTGGAAGACAAAGATGTCACGGATGACCTCCAGCTGTGGAGTAGAAGAGAGGTCTGCCTCATAGAGAACATTGCGTTCCTCAATGGAGAGGTAGAAGGGGTCTCCATACACGGGTACTTTGCATCCATACTGCAGGAATGCCTCATTGCTTGTATAGCCCATCTTCTTGCACCAATGGAGAAACACGCAAAGAAGATTCATCGTGTTTATTAGGGTAGTGTTTGACTTCTCCTTCGGTTTGTATTGGGCAGGGATATAATCCTTGTAGAATTCTGGATGTTCAAGATACAGCAGGTGCTCATTGACTACATAGTCACGGAAGTCATTCATGTCTTCCAAGGAGACAGTCTCGACAAAAAGGTTGAACTCCTTGTCTCCCATAATCTCACGGTTGTAGGCCACATACCTTGTCAGCTTACGGTACAGGTTCTCTATCTGCCCCTTGGTCTGCTTTGTACCCTCATGTCGGCTAATATACTCTGAAAGTCTTGCCAGCAGGTTGGGATGCTTACGCTCATACGCAAGGTTCGGATGGAGTACATCCTCTATGATTTGTCTCAGCCAGTCTCCGTCTGCCTTGTTCCTATCAAAGGATGTCTCTATCTGTTCAATGATGGCGGCAATCTGTTCGGGAATGCGCTTCTGCTCATTCTTGTCCACAATGCTGTTCCTGCGATACCTTAGCGCATCGCCGTCCCAATACTTATCGACCACCTGCAACCCAGATGCGACCTTGATGTCGATTTCCTTGTCGCGCACTCGGAAACAGATGCAGGACATACCTGCCTTTCCGCTCTCTTTAACCTCCTTGAGATATACGCTTGCTTTCATGTTCTTGTCGGTTTTATGTTTTCTGGGTGCAAAGATAATGCATTTCCCGTAAATGTTCCCAATAATCCCGAAGAAACTTACAAGCGATTAAAATGATTTAAGATATTGTTCCCAACGAATAAACCTCAAAAAGTGCTGTATTACAGCGGTTTTATTTTCTCTTGTTATGCTTTTGTTTTCATTTTATGGCAAAACCAGGCTTATAAATTTCAGTGGTTTAAGTTCCACGCTTCTTTTTTATGTTGTCAGGAAAATACAAGCTAAGCCGAATCCGGGAATCTATAGGCATTATTAAATTACGTCTATAGAATGTTTATTTTAAAGTCCATTATAAATCCACAATGTGTTAAACATGAACAAATTAGGAATATTGTTACCAAAAAAGTTGGTAATCAAGCGTGTTTTAAAAGTATTGCTACTAAATTCCTTATTTTATTCTTGTTTTGCACATCAGGTATCTATGCCCAATCTGTAGATGAAGTAAGAAGTAACATATCAACATATGTTTATGGTGAAGGTGCTACACTTTTTAGTGCAGACGATGCAGCTTTGATAGACCTTTTACGAAAAATAAGCGTTACTGTGAAGGGTGAGTTTGTGTCAAACGAAAAAGAACAAACTTCTAACCAGAATTTTACCTCTGAGACCCTTTATGAAAGTAAAATAAAAACATATACAAATGCTACTTTAACGAACACAGACAGAATTATTATTAAGCAAGAACCTAATGCAAGAGTTCTTCGATTTGTTAGACGTAGCGAAATCGATAGAATATTTGATAGTCGGAAAAACAAAATTGATGAATTTTTAGAGATAGCAGAAAATGCATTATCAAAAAGGCAAATTGATGATGCCCTCAGGTATTATTACTAGGCATATTTGTTGACTCGTAGTCTTCTTTATCCAAATGAATTTAATAGATTCATTGATAATGAGGAAAGACTGCTTGTTTCTTATCTTCCTACCAAAATAGAGAGTATTCTAAGGAATATAGAGTTGACAGCTGCAGCTAATGGAAATGATTGCTATAGTTTAAGAGCAACTTACGAAGGGTCTCCTATAAGAAGCATGGATTATAGTTATTTTGATGGGCGTGATAATAGTGCTATATTTTCTATCCAAGACGGTTTGGGTAACATAGAGATGTCCTCTGGACTATCTGCAAAATCTGCAAATGTTAAGGTTGAATATGAGTTTTCCGGTTTAACTGTTACAGACAGGGAAATGGAAAATGTAATGAAATCACAAGAGCCTAGCATATTTAGAAAAGCCTATATTCCTGTAGCACTTCCTGCTAATGCCACCTCCGAAAGACTAGTTGCTTCTTCGGAAAAATCAACGGGTTCAACACTGACTACAAATGTAGGGGTTGACAAACAATATTCCATAATAAAAAAAATACATAACGGAATCCTAAATAGGCAAACTTCAAACTTAAAGAATCTATTTGACGAAAATGGATGGCAAGAATTTACCAAGATTCTTTCATATGGACAAATTTCCACATCAGCAGATCAACGATTTGACTTTTTTAAAGATGGGGATGAAACAATCTGTCGTGGTTTATCATGTCGTTTCCGTTTTTTTACAAATAGAGTATTCAACGAACAAATATCATTTGTATTCGGAGGTAATGGAAAAATTTCTCATGTAGCCTTGGGCTTAGGCAAACAGATGGCAGAGGAAGATATCTTATCTCACGGTTCTTGGGGAATAGATTCACGTAAAAAGATAATATCATTCTTGGAAGATTATCGTACTGCGTATGCACTGAAAGATATTGGATTTATGGAAAGAGTGTTTGATGACAATGCTGTTATAATAATTGGGCGTAAACTTCAAGTTGCTCCTACAAAAACGGATATATCTTATCAACAAAATAAATTTGTCAAATTAACTAAATACAAAAAAGATGAATTCATAAAACACCTACGTTCCTCATTTGCAAATAAATCATATATTAATCTACATTTTTCTAACTGTGAGATTATCCAATTACAAAAAGGTGTAGAGCGATATGGAATTCAAATAAAACAGGATTATTATAGTAGCAATTATGGTGATACAGGTTATCTTTATTTACTCGTAGATTTGACAGACCCGAAAAATCCTATAATTCATGTTCGCACATGGCAAGAAACTCCTGATCCTGATTTCGGAGTTATTGGACCAGGACATTTTTGATTATTTTTTCTAATAAAATTTATAATTATGAGAACTATTAAAAGTTACCTGTTGTTGATTGTTACACTTTTTGTGTTTACACCAACATTTGCTCAGAACAAAGTGCTTAACAAAGCATTGAAGAAAGAGTACAAAACAAAAATGAAAGAATTGAAGAAAGATGGGTGGAAACTTGCAGGTTCATCTCGTAGCCTAGATGTCGCTCTACTTCTTCATTATGAGAAATTGTCAGATCCTGAGAATAAAGAACTTCCCGGTGAGGTTAGTTCATGCATGTCTTTAAATATTTGCAGACAGGCAGCTCTAAATAATGCATGTACTTATTATGCATCGCTTGCCGGTAGTAAACTAAAAGGTAGAGTTGTAAGTGATTTAGCAGTAAACCAAACATCTGTCGATGCAAGTGAAGAGTTTGACCGCATGTACGCAGCCTATGAAAGATTAGTAGAAAAGGAGATAAAAGGCGAGATCCAAGAGAGTTTTTCTATTATGCGCACAAATTCTACTGGTCAGAAAGAGTATCGCACATATTTCCTGATTAACGAAACTGCGGCAACAAAAGCCAGAATTAAAGCGTGGGAAAATGCTGCTATGGAAAGTGAAGCGGCACAGAAGTATGCGACTAAAGTAAGTGATTGGATTAAAGAAGGATTTGAAATTGAATAAAATATGTTTAGAGGGCTCAGCCCTCTAAACTTTATAGAATAGCATGAAACGTTGCCTTATATTTCTCATATTTTCATTATCTGCGACAATTGTTGCTGCCCAGACAGATGATTCGCTTGACGCTTTCCGCAAGAATGCGTTAAATGATATATCGCATTATCGTGATAGCATCATGACTGAATATAAAGACTTTCGCAGACGTATTAACGAAGATTATGCAAATTTTCTGCGTGGGATTTGGAAAGACGAAAAGGCAACCCCCATTGTTCCACCAATTAAAGATCCAACTCCAATTCCACCAGTTGTAATATCTGAAGAGGACAAAAATCAACCTATAGAAGGTAATCCGATTTTGGTAGAAGAGGAGATTTCTCCAATCCCTCAGCCTAGCCCTCAACCCCAACCCGTTGTTCCTATTGAAGAAGAACAGCCCTCTCCTGTCAATCCTCCATTCAAACATAACTTTATATTCTATGGAACGAACCTAAGTGTAAGATTAGGACCTAATCAAAAATTCACACTAAAGAGTGTTCAGCCTCAAACAATGGGGAATGCATGGGATAGACTATCTCAAGATGATTATAATAATCTATTATTTGATTGTCTTAAGATACGTGAAGATTTAACATTGTGTGATTGGGCATACTTAAAAATGTTAAACTCATTGTCAGAATCATTCCTAGGAAAAGGTTCCAATGAAGCGACGTTTTTAACCGCATATTTATTTTGTCAATCAGGTTATCGTATTCGTCTAGGAGAGTACAAAGGAAAATTGTATTTACTTGTAGGTACACCCCATCAACTCTACCATCATGGTTACTTTGAAATAGAAGGTCTCAATTTTTTCGTCTTTAATGAAAATCCAGAAAACCTGTATGTTTGCGAAGTATCATTTAAAGGAGAGCAATCGCTAAGTTTATACATCCCTGAGTTACCAAAATTAAAAGAGAAGTTATCCTCCAAAAGAACAATTAAATCTGAGAAATTCCCAAATATTACAGTTACATCACAAGTCAACAAAAATATTATAGACTTTTTCAACGAATACCCAACTTCATGTCTAGGTGAAAATCATTGTACTCGATGGGCGATGTATGCAGAAACTCCAGTATGTACACCGGCAGAAATAAGTGTAATAGCAGCTCTTAGATCAAAAATTCGAGGAGTAACAGAAATCGAAGCTTTAAATAAAATCTTGAATTTTGTCCAAACAGGTTTTGTTTATGAATATGATAATAAAATCTGGGGTGATGATAGAGCATTCTTTGCTGACGAATCACTCTATTATCCATTTTGTGATTGCGAGGATCGATCAATTCTGTTTTCTCGACTTGTAAGAAATCTACTTGGTCTCAAAGTAATGCTTGTATATTACCCAGGGCATCTAGCAACAGCTGTTAAGACGAATGGACAATATAATGGTGACTATATTATATATAACAATCAAAAATTCATTGTATGTGATCCTACATACATTGGAGCTCCAGTTGGCACAACCATGCCCGATATGGATAACCAGAAAGCTAAAGTAATTGTATTAAATTGATATGAAGCGTTTTTTCTTTCTAACAATCATGCTATTTTCGTCATTGAGTGTATTTTCACAAAAATTCTCAATAACGGCAATTGAGAAACTACCTACAGACATGGACGCGAGGGTAAATTATCCCCGTAAAGATCAAAATGGTAAGACATGTGCAATAATAAAAATTGCAACACCACTTACTGGTTTTTCATTTGATACGGGCACCCTATCTGTGCAATATGTAGTCGAAAAAACTGGTGAAATTTGGGTGTATGTACAGCCTGGTATTCGAAAAATTACAATTGCCCATCAAACCATGGGTGTAGTTCGTGAATGGGACATACCTATCAAAATTGAGGAAGCCTGTTCGTATGCATTATCGATTAATACCCAAACAGATAATACTGGTTATTCTAATAATTCATCTTTTGGTAATCTCAGTAGAAATGTATTATACAAATTAAGGAAAAATGAAATTCTAAATTCTGGAGAATGTTTGTTGTCATTCAAAACTGATGGCTACCATTTTGTTTGTTTAACGACAGATACGTTGATTAAAAAGGATTATCTTATATATGATGGTATAAAAAAGTTGAGTAAGGATGCAATATATCCAGTATATCTTGATGTGGAAAATCCCGAAAATAGTATTGTGAGTTATAAGTCGGATAATGCTCACTATATATTGATTGAAGGCGAAAAAATTGGTCCTGTCTATGGTAACAATTTGAGGTATTGGTATGGATGGGGAGATGATTATATTGCTTGGAATGAAAAGAAAATTTATGGTATATATAATTCTTCACTAAAAACAACCGAATGGTACAAGAATGGAATCAAACTGAATAGGAAATATAAATCATATGGATATAAAAATTTTGATGAATCCAAGCCTTTCCGTTCTGATACAATAGTAAGTCTTAATGGTAAACACAAAACTTACTCAATTGACATGGGTAGCGTTATTGTTAATAATAAAACAATAAAACTAGTTTCTGAAAATTTTGATAATACTTGGAGACAGGATTTGGCTATCTTAGATGACGGAAGATGTGTAGTAGAGTTATCAAGAAGGAACTTTTCAACTCGCATTTTTGTAATAACAAATGGACAATATAAGGAATTGTCAGACACACAATATTTTAATTACCGAACTGGGAAAATCGAGAATAAAGGTTCTGAAAACGATGGAATTTTTATACAGTCATGGTATTCTTTAGACTATGATCACGCAAAAAAACAAAATAGAATAATCTATGACAAGACATCAACTCATTCGCTGGAAACTTGTGGACTCTATGATTATGTTACGATTGATAATGTTGAATATGGAAAAGAGTCAGCTATGGGAATATGGTATAATGAAAACATGAATGCATTTGTTTGGACAGCATTAGAGGCTAACGAAATCGTTGTATATACATATAAGTTATGACAACTCAATACATTCATTAAATGATTATATTTTAATTGCATACGATGATAAACCTTTTATTTGCTATAGCTTTTGTACTTCCTTCATATTTTGATAAATACGAAGAAGAAGTCCATAGGACAATTGAATTTGTGGATGATAACAGAAAGGAAATTTTAACTATAAAAAAATACTTAAATATTGATGATGCACTGGCAGCTATGTGTATTGTGGCTCCCGAGATTAGCCAATATTCACCCATAATTGATGCAACGGAAACATTTGCATTAAAAACGCTTTACGTACAAGGGAAGGTGACAAATTTTAGCATAGGACCTTTCCAAATGAAACCATCGTTTGCAGAAACAATAGAACATTATATAAAAGAAAAACAGGCTTATAAGAAATATAATGCTCTGATTATAAATCGAAGTTCTGAAAGAGAAATTAGATATGAGCGTGTTTGTAGGTTATCATCAATAGAATGGCAGGTTTTATATTTATCTGCGTATTATAATATAGTATGCGATAGAGAAGATGTGAAAAATATAAAAAATTCCGAGTTTCGACTTAAATTCTGTGCAACTCTGTATAATGCAGGGTTTGAGTTGAACAAGGAATCTGTAATGGAATTATTAAAACAGAAGGGATTCCCACATTTGTCTCAGGATAAATTTAACTATGGAGACATTGCATATGATTTTTTTCAATGTAACGAATTTTGTAGCTATTTAAGAAAATGAAGTGTTTATTATTATTGTTTTTAACGCTACTTTGCACGTCAACGTATGCTCAAAAGTCCTTATTAATAGACAAACAGCATTTAAAACTTTATGTAATTGAAAAAAGAGGAAACCTTTGTGATAGCATATTTTCCACACCAATAGGATGTGGTAAAAATTTGGGGCAAAAGCAAAAGAAAGGTGACAACAAAACTCCTGAAGGTGTATTTACAATATCCCAAATCCAAAATAGTAGCCAATGGACTCATGATTATAAGGATGGTAAGGGAGAACGTAAAGGTGCGTATGGCCCTTACTTTTTCAGATTAAAAGTTCCTGGTAACAATTCTATAGGAATTCACGGTACATGTTTCCCAGAATCAATAGGAACCAGGTGCTCAGAGGGGTGTATTCGTGTAGAAAATAAAGAGCTTACTCGTTTGCGTTCTTACATAAAAGTAGGGATGAAATGTAAAATCCTATCTGATTTCTAAATTCAGTCAAACATTGTTATTTCCTAACTGGTTATTATGGCATTGAATTATATATGGGCAGCCCTCATCTTGTTAGGGATAATTGCAGGTTTGTTGTTTATATTGGGTGATACGGCTTGCTTGTCAGAAATTACAAGTTCTACGTTCGAAATGTCCAAATATGCATTTGAGATTATACTCGGACTTACAGGAACACTTGCATTGTGGATGGAAATTTTAAACATCGGTGAAAAAATAAGGCCGCCTCATTTTCTCTTCTGAGGCAGCCTTACTCATGAGGAAATTCATTCCTCTTATCTTATGCTCTTAGGGAAAGAATTACATCATTCCGCCCATACCTCCCATTCCGGGAGCACCCATCGGCATTTCAGGCTTATCTTCTTTCTTCTCAACGATTACACATTCAGTAGTCAAGAACATACCTGCAATGGATGCCGCATTTTCCAAAGCCACACGAGCCACTTTGGCAGGGTCAACCACACCGGCAGCATGCATGTTTTCATATACATCCGTACGAGCATTGTAACCGAAATCGCCTTTACCCTCACGTACCTTCTGAACTACTACAGCGCCTTCCTTACCGGCATTGGCAACAATCTGACGCAAAGGCTCTTCAATGGCACGCTTAATGATTTCAATGCCGGTAGTTTCATCGGCATTATCACCTTTCATACCTTCCAAAGCCTCAATGGCACGAATATAGGCTACACCACCACCCGGCACAATACCTTCTTCAATGGCAGCACGCGTTGCGCACAATGCATCGTCCACACGGTCTTTCTTTTCCTTCATTTCTACTTCAGATGCAGCACCTACATAGAGTACGGCTACACCTCCTGACAATTTCGCCAGACGTTCCTGAAGTTTTTCCTTATCATAATCAGAAGTTGTCGTCTTAATCTGAGCCTTGATTTGATTAACACGCATAGCAATGTTCTCTTTTGATCCAGCTCCGTTCACAATAGTCGTGTTTTCTTTTGTGATAGTCACCTTATCACATGATCCCAACATCTCGAGTGTAGCTTGTTCCAATTTCAATCCTTTTTCTTCACTGATAACCAAGCCACCTGTCAGAATAGCGATATCTTCCAGCATTTCTTTTCTGCGGTCTCCAAATCCCGGTGCCTTCACAGCACAAATCTTCAACTGAGAGCGCAAACGGTTTACCACCAAAGTAGTCAAAGCCTCGCTATCCACATCTTCTGCAATAATCAATAAAGGACGTCCACTTTGCACTGCCGGTTCCAGGATAGGCAACATATCTTTCAGATTGGAAATCTTCTTGTCATAGATAAGAATGTAAGGATGTTCCATAACACATTCCATCTTCTCTGTATCCGTCACGAAGTAAGCAGAAAGATAGCCTCTGTCAAATTGCATACCCTCTACTACCCCAATCGTGGTTTCCGTACCTTTTGCCTCTTCAATCGTGATCACACCGTCTTTAGAAACCTTACGCATGGCATCGGCAATCAGCTTGCCAATCATCGGATCATTATTGGCAGAAACAGTAGCAACCTGTTCTATCTTATCGTAGTCGTCACCGACTTTCTCTGACTGATTCTTAATAGATTCAATTACTTTTGTAACCGCTTTGTCAATACCACGTTTCAAATCCATCGGATTAGCACCAGCCGTAACATTCTTCAAACCTACTCCAACAATCGACTGCGCCAGCACCGTAGCGGTAGTCGTACCGTCACCTGCATCATCACCCGTCTTAGAAGCTACTGACTTCACCAACTGTGCGCCCGTATTTTGGAACGCATCGCTCAATTCCACTTCCTTGGCTACCGTCACACCATCCTTTGTAATATGAGGAGCACCAAACTTCTTCTCGATAATCACGTTACGACCTTTCGGGCCTAAAGTTACCTTTACCGCATTCGCCAGCTCATCCACTCCTTTTTTCAGTTGATCGCGGGCATCCATATTAAATAAAATATCTTTTGCCATAATAATCTGTTCTTTTTAAATTTCTTAATTTATCGTTTTTATTATCCCAACACAGCCAACACATCACTTTGACGCATCATCAAATATTTGGTCCCTTCGAATTCAACCTCAGTTCCCGAATATTTGCCATACAATACCTCATCGTTTACTTTCAACACCATTTCCTCATCTTTTGTTCCATGGCCTACTGCCACCACTTTACCTTGCAATGGTTTTTCTTTTGCTGTGTCCGGAATAATAATTCCACCGATAGTCTTTTCTTCTGCCGGAGCTGGAAGAATAAGCACTCTGTCTGCTAATGGTTTAATGTTCATAATACAATTTTTATTTTATGTTATTACTGATTCCATTTATTTGCCCAAGGCAATTTCAGAAGAACAGAAAGTGTGCCAAAGAGGCTCATTGCCTCTAAAAATTTTCATTTTACCTCTTTTCCCCAAAGAATGTCTGCCATAAACAGCAGACAAGAGTGCCATTCTGTCACGCCCTGACTTTTCAGCACAGACACTCAAACAAAAGCCGCACTCCTCGAAGCTGATGTCTGCATGAAAACGAGCACAGTAAAAACCGCTACCACCACTACTTAATGTATTCATCCAAAAACAGATTGCAACAAAAAGTGAAAGTAGTGGTGGTAGAAAACAAAAAAACCTGTTGGGAAACTTTTACATAAAAACTCAAAAGAGCTATTTCACATTCCAAGTATTATTCAGTCTGAAAACAGCCTCGGGAGTTACCTTTTCCGCTTCTTTCTTTGTCAGCTGCTTAGCCCAAGCCACACGTCCTTCCTTGGACGATCCGGCTCCGGTATTATTATATTCCGCATAGCGGGCTGTCTGCTCGTTCGACACCTTCCCCCAATTTTGCCAACCGGCCGGTATGATATGCCCGCCCAACTCGCAATTCATAAACAAAGTATAAGCATACGGACGCCACGGACGACCCAAAAATACTTTGTTCACTCCTTCCGCAGCAGTCAGCTTGCAACGATTAAACACATAACCGTACTCATATTCCAAGGGAGTAGATGCCGCCGTTACATACGAGTTTGTCAGACTGTGAATGGTACATCCTTCGAACCAAGCAATGGAAGGACCAAAAATAAAGTCAGTCGTGCCCTCTATATAACAATCTTCAAAATAAAGACGTGTTCCGGCCAATCCGGTATAGATGGTATCCTGATTGCCCAAGAACTTACAGTTGATGAACTTCAGACGGTCGCCCTCAGTATGCAAAGCCAAGGCTTGTCCCTTACGACCCGAATTGTTTTCGAGCGTTATGTTTTTAAAAGTAATATCATTGCCCTCCACTTTTACCGTGTACGAACGGAATGTTCCCATCTTGTTCTTTGTACCTTCGATATAAAGGTTTGCATGGTCGTCATAAGTTATAATCGTCTCATCCCGGTCTTCACCTAAAATTTCAATATTGGTCAACCAGGAAGGAACGATTACCTTTTCCTTGTATACGCCCTTTTTCACAAATATCACTTTATGATAATCCATAAAAGCCCGGCAATCTTCCAGTGCATCCCACAAAGTGGTAAACTTACCGGAACCATCTTTGGCAACCACTAATGTATCCGGCGTATCGGTCGTTGCCAAAGCCACTCCCCGACCGCACAGCACCAACAACATCATCATAAAAAAATGTTTCTTCATAACCATCATATATTTTAAAATTAATTAGAGTTTCTACTTATGAAGGCGTTCCCTTTCCAGACACACGTTGATAAACGGTCCGACAGCTTTCGGATCATTTTCACGCACCTGTTCATGAATATAATATTCATAATCCCCCGAACGATAAGGCGTACCGCCCAATCCGGCCACCGCACAACAATCCGTGATAGATATGACTCCATCTTTATCGACCTTTATAAACTGTTTTTGAATACCTTCGTATCCTTTGTCAGCCACCTCCAGATATGAAGAATCAATGTATCCCAGCCTCACCGCCTTATATAATGTATAGACAAACATGGTAGAAACGGTTGCCTCCAAATAATTCCCTTCATCCCCGCTCCGGTCTATTACCTGATACCATACTCCCGTCTTCTTATCCTGCCAACGTTTGATTTGCGCCGCCACATTATCCAATATCACCATCATCGAGTCGCGTCCGGCCTCGTGCTTCGGAATAAATTCCAAGGCATCCACCAACGCCATGGCAAACCATCCCATAGCACGTCCCCAAGTATGCGCCGACTGCCCCGTCTGCTTATCTGCCCATTGCTGTGTCTTCTTTTCATCCCAAGCATGACGATAAAGACCGGTCTTCGGATCATACGTATGCTTGGCCACTACCGTAAACTGACGGATTACATCTTGATAATCTTCCGGACGGTTGTTACGGAAAGTATATTCCGCATAAAAAGGAGAAGCCATATAAATACCGTCCAGCCACATTTGGTTCGTGTATCTCAACTTATGCCAAAAACCACCCTCCGTGGTACGCGGCTGTACTGTCAGCTGAGCCCGCAAACGGTCCATTGCCTTTCTATACTTCTCTTTTTTAGTCTGTTCATAGATTCTGAACAGAATCTTGCCCGAATTGATTTTGTCCAAATTCAAATCCGCCGGACGATAAGAAATGATATTTCCCTCTTCATCAATCATTCTATCACAAAAGGTCTCGGCATACTCAAACATTTTCCGGTCGCCGTATGCATCATATACATTGAGACACGCCTGAAGTACCACTCCATGACAATACCCCCAACTGGGAGTCTTCACAAAATCCAACTGCCAAGCCTCCGGACAGCGAGTCATTTCCGACTTGGCTACCCTAACCGACCACGGTTGTTCCGTACTTACCTTTTTTTGGGCATATAAAGAAAAAGAAACGGAGCAGCAAACCGCCCCACATAAAATCAGTTTGTTTATTGTATTTTTCATCATAAAAATATTAAAGATTTCCTGCAAATGTAAGCAAGAAGTCTTAAAATCCATGCGATAGGATATAGCTTTTTTATCCCGAACGCATCATTTTACAGCAAAAAATCACAGATATCGTACCGATTGTAATTAATAATTCAAAAAATAATTCAATATTCCATAGAGATTTCAATAAGAAATTTTACCTTTGACACAAATTTATAGTATCTGAGTAAAATAATCATATAAAATTAAATTTATTACTATGAGTACATTCAAAAACGAAAAGATGACAAATTACCGATGGTGGATTTGTGCCATGCTTTTCTTTGCCACAACAGTTAACTACATGGACCGCCAGGTATTGTCCTTAACCTGGAAAGACTTTATTGCTCCAGAATTCCATTGGACCGATGATGATTACGGCACGATTACCGCCGTATTCTCCATCATATATGCTATCTGCATGTTATTTGCGGGCCGGTTTGTAGACTGGATGGGAACTAAAAAAGGATACCTTTGGGCTATTGGCGTATGGTCTTTAGGTGCATGCGCCCACGCTCTTTGCGGATGGGCTACAGAAATTACATTAGGCGTAGGTAGTGTGCAAGAATTAATCAACGCAACAGACACTACAGCCATTACAGCCGTGGCCATTGCTACCGTCAGTGTATATTATTTTATCGCAGCACGTTTCATCCTGGCTCTTGGTGAAGCCGGTAACTTCCCCGCAGCAATCAAGGTTACGGCCGAATACTTCCCGAAGAAAGACAGGGCTTTTGCGACCAGTATCTTCAATGCAGGCGCCACGGTAGGCGCTTTAGCAGCTCCTGTCACGATCCCTTCACTGGCCAGCTACTTCAAAGGACTTGGTGTAGGAAACGGTTGGGAAATGGCTTTCGTCGTTATTGGCGGACTGGGTTTCATCTGGATGGCATTCTGGGTATTTATGTACTCCAAACCCAATAAAAGCAAACACGTCAACAAGGCAGAGTTGGTTTACATCGAACAAGATAATGACACAGAAGAAGCTCCGGCAAAAGACGCTTCGGACAACGAAAAGAAAATGTCATTCGCCCAATGTTTCAAATACAAACAAACATGGGCATTTGCTTTCGGTAAATTCATGACAGACGGTGTATGGTGGTTCTTCCTATTCTGGACACCTGCCTACATCAGCGATGTGTACGGCTTGCCTTCAGACAATCCGACAGCACAGTTGCTCATCTTTGTATTATACGCTATCACCATGCTCTCTATCGTTGGCGGTTGGTTGCCTACTTTCTTCGTCGATAAAAAAGGAATGAACCCCTATGCCGGCCGTATGCGCGCTATGCTTATCTTTGCCTTCTTCCCACTATTGGCATTGTTTGCACAACCTTTGGGAGAGTCTTCATATTGGTTCCCTGTTATCATTATCGGTATTGCCGGTGCGGCCCATCAGGCATGGTCGGCAAACATCTTTTCTACGGTAGGTGACATGTTTCCGAAAACCGCCATTGCCACCATTACCGGAATCGGAGGTATGGCAGGAGGCGTAGGTTCTTTCCTTATCAATAAAGGTTCGGGTATGTTGTTCACCTTTGCCGGAGACACCAATATGACTTTCATGGGATTCGAAGGGAAACCTGCCGGTTACTTCATCATTTTCTGTGTCTGTGCCGTATCTTATCTCATCGGCTGGATTGTAATGAAGGCTTTAGTTCCTAAATACAAACCAATCGTTATAGAATAATTTATCAGACTATATCCATATTGCCTATGAAGTCCGTCAAGCCTATGGGTTGACGGACTTTCTTTTATCCAACCAAAATTAGGAAACCACACCTTCACTCTCGTGAAGCAACACAAAATAAGGGTCTCCCACCAAACAATTAATCCATACAAGCGATTATCACAAAAGTGAAGAAGTGAAGATACATGAAATGAACTCTTCACGGATAGGAAAAACAACGGCTCCAGCCCTCCGGACACCGTTCTTTCAACAAATTCATTGCCAATTCCCTTGTCGGCTATCGTGGCATATTGTTTCTTTGAAAAGGAACCTGCCATTGATGCGAAGTTTATCAATGACGGGAACCGGCTATCTTTTGATTTTATGTCGAACTCACGTTAATGATAGCAGATTGAACTAAAACAAAAGACAATATGGCAACAATAAAAATCAAGTTCCGTGCTTCCTCTTCCACAACGAAAGAGGGCACGTTGTTTTTCCAAGTGATCCACAATCGCACGGCAAGACAAATCACAACAGGTTACAAGCTCTATCCGCAGGAATGGGACAGCAATAACATGGATGTTATCTGTACTTCCGGCACAGAGGACAACCGGCGTAACTATCTTACATCGCTAAAAGAAGCCCTGCATGAGGGCACCAAACGAATGAAAAGCATCATCTCGCGCCTTGAACGAATCGGCAATTCCTACACGGCGGATGATGTAGTGGAAAACTACCTGTCACTTACGGATGACTACGGTTTCATATCCTTTGGACGCAACCTTGCGGAACAGCTGAAAAAGATCGGCAAGGTACGTCCCGCTGAAACCTATTCGACGGCGATAAACAGTTTCATCCGGTTCCGCAAAGAGAAAGACGTACCACTGGAAGAGGTGGACTCCGACCTGATGACGGCATACGAAACTTACCTTGCGGAAATGAGTGTTTGCCCGAACACCGCATCTTTCTATATGCGCAACCTGCGGGCCGTCTACAACCGGGCAGTGGAGAAAGAGCTGACGGTGCAGCGTTTCCCGTTCAAGCATGTCTATACCGGCATCGACAAGACCGTCAAGCGCGCCGTACCGATAGAGGTCATCCGGCAAATACGCGACCTCGACCTCTCCTTACATCCCTCCATGGACTATTCGAGGGACATCTTCATGTTCTCGTTCTACACCCGTGGCATGTCGTTCGTGGATATTGCCTTCCTGAAAAAGAAGGACTTGCAGAATGGTATCCTGTCCTACCGAAGGCACAAGACCAACCAGCAGATTTTCATCAAATGGGAGAAGCCTATGCAGGCACTCATCGACAAGTACGACACATCGTCCACACCCTACCTGCTACCTGTCATCAAGGAGGTGGGCAATGACGAACGCGCCCAATATATCAACGAGGCGCACCGTGTGAACCGTTACCTGAAAAAGATAGGAAGTCTCATCGGCCTCACCATTCCACTCACGACGTACGTAGCCCGCCACGGCTGGGCGAGCATAGCCAAGAGCAAGAACATCCCGATAGCCACTATCAGCGAGGCAATGGGACATGACTCTGAGAACACGACACGCATCTACCTCGCCTCTTTGGACACTTCAATGGTGGACAAGGCGAATAGCCTTATCCTGAAGTCACTATAGACAAGAATACGGCAAACAAATGTTAAAAACAACGTGAGTTCGATATAAGCGAATAAATATTTCATTGAAAATTAGGAAATATGATTGAAGAGACAAGCCGGGCATTGCAACAAGCGTGAGAAATGCTCCATGGGATAGTTCTTCAGACTCAAATTCCATCTGATAATCAATGATAAAAGTGAAATCCTCCACTTCATGTTTACTCCTAGGAATGTGGATGACCGGGAACTGTTAAAGCAAGGCAACTTCTTAGGGAACATTAAAGAAAACTATGTACAGACAAAGGGTATATCGAACAGACTCTATTCGAGAATCTTCTTCTTAATGGTATACATTATCACCAAGGTCAAAAACAATATGAGGAACTCACTGAGCACTCCGGAGACCGTTCTTTCAGCAATTTCATTACCAATTTCCTTGTGGCTATCGCGGCATATTATTTCTTTGAAAAGGAACCAGCCATTGATGTGAAGTTTATCAATAACGGACAACTTGATTTTTCTGATTATATTTCGAACTCATGTTAAATTTAAGTTCGTAAGTTTGTAAAAATAGATAATTTGGATGGGACTCCAGTCCAACCCTTTCCATTTAACTCTCATTTAGGATTATAGGGTACCAACAAATAAGCGATGAGATAGCTACTCCTCGAAGTGGCCCGAAAAGAAAATGGATAATCAACGATTTCCTCTAAGATTAATCACTATTTAACAAAATTCCTTTTATAGCCAAATAAAAAAGTTGTAAATTCGAGCGTTTTTATGCAAAAACGAAACATTTCAATCTAATTTATTTTACAAATAAGAAATTATATGGACAATTTAGGAACCGGATTACTTTTAATGATAGTGGGCATGATTACTGTTTTCACTATCCTCCTTGTCGTCATCAACCTCGGCAAGCTTCTTATCTGCATGGTCAATACATTCGCACGCCATGAGGAACATGCCCAAGTATCGCTCCAGCGAGCAATCGCCGATAACGACTCGGTAGTAGCCATCAAAGCCGCGGTGAAAATATTGACTGCCGGAAAAGGAAAAGTGGTAAAGATAGAAAAACTATCATAGCAAAGTGATTTATTGAAAAAGCACACAAAAAGAGTAAAAAGTAACATGAATGAAAATATGAAAAGAGAAGTAAAGTTCAGTCTGGTCTTCCGTGACATGTGGCAATCTGCCGGAAAATATGTACCCCGTGTAGACCAGTTAGTAAAAGTAGCCCCCGCAATCATTGAAATGGGATGTTTCGCCCGTGTGGAAACGAATGGCGGAGGCTTCGAACAGGTCAATCTGCTATTCGGAGAAAATCCGAACAAAGCCGTACGTGAATGGACAAAGCCTTTTCATGAAGCAGGTATCCAGACACACATGCTGGACCGTGCGTTGAATGGTTTACGTATGAGTCCTGTCCCGGCAGATGTCCGCAAATTATTTTATAAGGTAAAAAAAGCACAGGGTACAGATATTACCCGCACATTTTGCGGATTGAATGATACCCGTAACATCATCCCCTCCATAGAGTATGCACACGCAGCCGGGATGATTTCCCAATGTTCGCTCTGCATTACTTTTTCTCCCGTCCACACGGTAGAATATTACGTGAATATGGCTGACAAACTGATCAAAGCCGGTGCAGACGAAATTTGTATCAAGGATATGGCCGGTATCGGCCGCCCGGTGATGTTAGGCAAAATAGTAGGCGGCATCAAAGCTGCCCATCCGCATATTCCAATCCAATACCACAGCCATGCAGGTCCAGGATTCAATATGACTTCCATATTGGAAGTGTGCAAAGCGGGATGTGATTATGTAGATGTGGGCATGGAACCGCTTTCTTGGGGAACCGGACATGCCGATGTCATCAGTGTGCAAGCCATGTTGAAAGACGCGGGATTCGATGTACCGGAAATCAATATGGAGGCTTACATGAAAGCACGTTCCCTTATTCAGGAATTTATGGATGATTTTCTGGGACTATATATCAGCCCTAAAAATCGGTTGATGAACTCTTTGTTAATTGGTCCAGGACTTCCTGGTGGCATGATGGGCAGTCTGATGGCCGATTTGGAAACCAACTTGGAATCCATCAATAAATACAAGGCAAAACGCAATCACCCATTCATGACTCAGGATGAATTGCTTATCAAACTCTTCAATGAAGTGGCATACGTCTGGCCGCGCCTGGGTTATCCTTGTTTGGTGACTCCATTCAGCCAATACGTGAAGAATGTGGCTTTGATGAATGTGATGGCCATGGAAAAAGGAAAAGAACGCTGGGGAATGATTGCCGATGATATCTGGGACATGATTCTTGGAAAGGCCGGAAAACTTCCAGGCACATTGGCTCCCGAAATCATTGAAAAGGCGAAAAGAGAAGGACGCAAATTCTTTACCGGCAATCCTCAGGAAAATTATCCTGACGCCCTGGACAAATTCCGTGCTTTAATGAAAGAGAAGAAATGGGATACCGGACAAGATGAGGAAGAACTCTTTGAATACGCCATGCACCCGGCTCAATATGAAGCATACAAGAGCGGAAAGGCCAAGGAAAATTTCCTCGAAGATGTGAAGAAACGCCATGCGGAAAAAGACTTCAAACCGGAAGAACCGAAAGCTCCAAAGATTTTGACCGTGAATGTTAACGGACAATCCTATAAGGTGACTGTGGCATACGGAGAAGTAGATGCCGCGACACTGACTTCTGCGGATGACAAGATACAGACTGCCATCACTGGGGAAGGAAAGAATGTGACAGCTCCACTGGAAGGAAAGTTCTTCCTGACAAAAACAGCTCAGGAAACTCCGCTGAAAGTGGGCGATCAGGTACAAGCCGGGGACATTTTATGCTACATTGAAGCGATGAAAACTTATAATGCAATTCGTGCTGAATTTGGCGGAACAGTCACAGCGATATGTGCCAGCCCGGGAGATACCATTGCAGAAGATGACGTAATAATGAAAATTGGATAATGGAAGATATATTAGAAAAATTATATGACATGACTGCTTTCAGCAATATTGTTGCTGATCCGTCGTTCCTGATCATGTACGCAATCGCTTTCATCTTGCTTTATTTGGGCATCAAAAAGCATTATGAACCTTTATTGCTGATTCCGATTGCATTCGGTGTGTTATTAGCAAATTTCCCGGGAGGAGAAATGGGCGTAACCCAAGCCAATGAGAACGGAATGATCTGCGTACAGGGAGTAATGAAAAATATATGGAAGATGCCTTTGCATGAAATAGCCCACGATTTAGGACTCATGAATTTCCTATATTATATGTTGATTAAAACAGGGTTCCTGCCTCCTATCATTTTTATGGGTGTAGGCGCTTTAACAGACTTCGGACCAATGTTGCGCAATCTGCGTCTCTCCATTTTCGGAGCTGCCGCACAATTAGGAATCTTCACGGTTTTACTGGTAGCCATTTTGATGGGATTCACTCCCAAGGAGGCTGCAGCATTGGGTATCATTGGTGGTGCCGATGGACCGACTGCCATCTTCACGACTATCAAGCTGGCTCCACATCTGTTAGGTCCTATTGCCATTGCGGCCTATTCGTACATGGCATTAGTTCCGGTAATCATCCCTTTGGTAGTAAAGTTATTGTGCACAAAAAAAGAATTAAAAATCAATATGAAGGAGCAAGAGAAGTTATATCCGTCCAAAACGGAAATAAAAAATCTCCGTATCTTGAAAATCATCTTCCCAATAGCCGTCACGACCATTGTAGCTTTGTTTGTTCCAAGCGCAGTGCCCTTAATCGGAATGTTGATGTTCGGTAACCTGATTAAAGAAATAGGCAGCGACACCAGTCGTTTGTTCGATGCCGCCGCCAACAGTATCATGAATGCGGCCACTATTTTCCTAGGACTGTGCGTAGGAGCCACCATGACCACAGAAGCTTTCCTTAACTGGACAACAATTGGTATTGTAATAGGAGGATTCCTTGCTTTCGCCCTTTCCATTTCAGGAGGTATCTTGTTTGTGAAACTGTTCAATTTGTTCAGTAAGAAGAAAATCAACCCGTTAATTGGTGCTACAGGACTCAGTGCGGTTCCTATGGCAAGTCGTGTAGCCAACGAAATAGCAACAAAATATGATCCAAAAAACCATGTATTGAATTATTGCATGTCGAGTAATATCTCTGGAGTCATCGGTTCTGCTGTTGCCGCAGGTGTCTTGATTTCTTTCTTAAGCTAATGCTATAAACAAGAGCTGTCTCAACATACAAAAATGGGACAGCTTTATTTAAATATATAAGTTACAACACAAGAGAATCCCCCTATTCCAGCTTTCATCCATTACAGCACAAGAATAGGGGGATTCTTCAATTTTTATTTTGAGGCAGATTCATGAATGCTAATCTTGATAATAGATTCTCTTTACCCGATTAGACACGCCAGTCAAAATTTCATAGGGTATGGTACCCAGTATCTCAGCTAATTTACTGACAGGCAAATCATCACCGAAAATAATCACCTTATCACCTTCTTTACAATCTATATCCGTTACATCAATCATGCAGACATCCATACAGATGTTTCCTACATAAGGGGCTTTTTGACCATTTACCAAGCAATAACCGTGCCCGTTGCCTAAATGGCGGTTTAATCCGTCGGCATAGCCGATAGGAATAGCGGCGATGCGTGAATCACGAGTCAGGTGTCCTTTCCGGCTATAACCTACCGTATCTTCTTTCGGTACATCATGTATCTGGAGAATCGTGGTTTTAAGGGTACTAACCGGATGAATAGCTGAATTGTCTACCGGGTTCACGCCATACAATCCTAATCCCAAACGTACCATATCAAATTGCGCTTCAGGGAAACGGGAGATACCGGCAGTATTACATATATGACGAAGAATTTTATGCGAGAATGCCGCCTGCAAGGCTTCGGATGAAACCAAAAAGCTGTCTACCTGCCGATGGGTGAACGCATCAAACTCCAGACTATCGCTACCTACAAAATGCGAAAATACAGAACGGGGAATAACGGCTGTCTGAGATTTCAGACGGTGAATGAGAGCTGGTATATCTTCGTGCACAAAACCCAGACGATGCATGCCCGTATCCAACTTGATATGTATAGGAAAGTTCGTAATCCCTTCCTTCTCTGCAGCTTTTATCAATTCTTCCAACAAATGAAAACTATAAACTTCCGGTTCAAGTTTGTAATCGAACATCGTTTTGAAAGAAGTTAACTCAGGATCCATAATCATAATGGAGGAAGTGATTCCTGCCTTACGTAGTTCCGACCCTTCGTCTGCCACTGCCACCGCCAGATAATCCACACGATGATCTTGCAGAGTCTTAGCCACCTCGTATGAACCTGCCCCATATGCAAAAGCTTTCACCATACACACCACTTTCGTTTCCGGCTTCAAAAGGCTACGGTAATAATTCAGATTGTCAACCATTGCATGCAGATTGATTTCCAGAATGGTTTCATGTACCTTAAGCTCCAGACGTTCGGAGATTTCATCGAAACGGAAACTACGAGAACCTTTTATCAGAATGACCTCGTTACGCAATGAAGCGAAAACTCCGGATGACAACAACGCCTCTGTGTGAGGAAAAAAATATTTCTCCATGGAAAAGCGGGAAGAACAGGACGAAATCTCCGGACCCACTCCTATTATTTTCTCAATGCCACGGCTTTGTGCCAGTTGTTCCACTTTCCTATATAACAAGGTGGAACTTTGTCCAGTTTCCAATATATCGGAAAGAATCAAAGTTCGCTTACGTCCATTACAATCCGGACGACGTGACATAAAATCAAGTGCTATATCCAACGAAACCAAGTCCGAATTATAACTATCATTAATCAAGGTACAACCGTTCTTGCCCTCTTTCACTTCCAGACGCATCGCTACGGGTTCCAACCGTGCCATGCGTTGCGCAATCGTTTCGGAATCAATCATCAGATACAAGCAAATAGCCAAGCAATTCAATGAGTTTTCAATGGAAGCCTCGTCAATGAAAGGAATCCGGAAACTATTGTCCATACCCAAATAGCGGTACTCAATCAGCGTGCCCGTACCTTCTTTCTTTATGGATTTGATAAACAGCGGTTTTTCATCATCTTTCAATGACCAAGCAATTTCCCTTGCCGTAAGAATCGATTTAGCCACACACCCACTAATCAGTTCGTTATCGCCATTATAAATCAATACGTCACAATCCTTGAACAAGGAAATTTTCTCCATGCACTTATCTTGCAACGAGAGAAAATTCTCCTGATGTGCTCCTCCGATATTCGTCAAAACACCAATGGTTGGCTTAATGATATTACGTAAAGCATCCATTTCTCCCATCTCTGATATACCGGCTTCAAAAATAGCCAATTGAGATTCTTCATTCATGAGCCAAACGGATAGTGGAACTCCGATCTGGGAATTATAGCTCCGAGGAGAACGAGTTACCACCCTATCGGGACTAATTAACTGATACAACCATTCTTTCACAATGGTCTTACCGTTACTTCCGGTAATGCCGATAACAGGAATCTGAAATTCTTCCCGATGCTGTTCTGCCAATTTCTGTAATGCCTTAAGCGGATTAGGCACTTTCAAGAAATTACAATGTGAGTAATTGTTCAAATTATCGGGCACTCCACTTATCACAAAATTACGCACCCCCCTGTTGTAAAGTTCTTCTATATATTTATGGCCATCGTTCCTTTTAGTCAACAAAGCAAAGAACAGAGTCTCTTCAGGGAAACACAGAGAACGACTATCAATAAGAATCCAATCTATGTGGGTTTCAGTATCTCCGATACGCTCCGCTCCTATCAACCTCGCTATTTTTTCAATCGCATACGACATAATTCTAATTCATTTTGAAAGTCTAAATACGTATATTTCTCACTAAGTTGTTTTATTTTTAACACTATTTGCCCTAAAAAATTCTTATAAGCCTCAGACTCAGGGAAGAAAGGTTTATGAGATAAATCACGTTGGATAGTCCCTACCTCCGCCAACACCCGCAAAGTATCGTCGCCAAAGAAAGCCCTGCTAAAACACTCCCAAAGATAACTGACAGCCAAGGAAGAGGGATGCACCATATCATCGGCATAAAAACGATAGTCACGCAATTCATCTACCACTATTTCATAAGAAGGAAAATAAAATACAGACTCCGGAAAAGATTGTTGAAGGCACTCTGCAGCCAACAACAAAGTAGCCTTACTCAACTGATTGGCATGCAATCCTTCTCTTACATGACGGATGGGACTGACAGTCAGCAGACACTTCAACCGAGGATTACGTTCTTTCAGTGCCCGAATGAGCGGAATATAAGTCTCTACCACATTCTCTACAGACAGATGAGAACGCTCAAAATGATTTTCCGGTAATTTATGACAATTGGATACAATCATTCCCGATTCTTTTAATTTATATACATACGAAGTTCCCCATGTTAGCATCAGCCAATCCAAAGAAACAATTTCCCTGCATGCCTTTTCAAAACGTCTATTCATCTTTTCCAAAGCCTCTTCCACCGTACCTGCCGAAAAAGAACCATGATGCATAAAGCTATGCCAACTGTTTTGAAAATAAAATAAATCTGCCCGTTGAAAGTTCTTTCCTTCCAAAAGCCTCCACAAAGCCCCCGATATAGAACTGGGATTATAAAGAATGCCAAAAGGATTGATGTCTACACAAAACTTATACCCGGCAAACAAGTTTCCTATATTTTCCGCAAAACATGAACCCAGCATCAACATCCGGTCGGCATAACAAATAGAAGGCATGCCAGAAGGTATTTCTACACGAGTTCTAAAATCTATTGACATACTTTTATTGATTTCTTGACGCAAAAATAGGAAAAAAGTACGACTATCCTCATTAGCCAACTGCAATTTTAGAATGGATTTCATATAAAAAGTAAGTGAGTTATCCTTTCTTTTACTATTTTTGCGCTACATTTTGTAAAATAATGGATACAGACACCACATATAAATTACTTAATGCCATTTATTATCCGGAAGATTTGCGCAAACTTTCCCCGGACCAACTTCCGGAAGTATGCAAAGAATTAAGACAAGATATTATAGACGAATTATCTTGTAATCCGGGACATTTCGCTGCCAGTTTGGGAGTTGTAGAACTAACAGTGGCATTACACTATGTATACAATACGCCTTACGACCGTATTGTATGGGATGTAGGACACCAGGCTTACGGCCATAAGATATTGACAGGGCGACGTGAGATTTTTTCAACGAACCGTAAATTCAAAGGAATACGTCCTTTCCCCTCTCCAGAAGAAAGTGAATATGATACATTTACTTGCGGTCATGCATCCAACTCCATTTCCGCAGCATTGGGTATGGCTGTTGCAGCAAAAAAACACGGAGAGGACAACCGCCATGTAGTAGCAATCATAGGCGACGGTTCTATGAGTGGCGGACTGGCTTTTGAGGGACTCAATAATGCATCCTGCACGCCCAATAATCTGTTGATTATTCTCAATGACAACAACATGTCCATCGACCGTAGTGTAGGAGGCATGAAACAATATTTGCTTAACTTAGACACTTCCAGTTGCTACAACCGAATTCGTTTTAAAATATCCCAGATGTTTTTCCGTTGGGGCATCCTGAACGAAGAACGTAGAAAAAGCATTCTCCGCTTCAATAACAGCCTGAAATCAATGTTGTCCCAACAACAGAATATATTCGAGGGGATGAATATACGATACTTTGGCCCAATAGACGGACATGATGTAAAAAATTTGGTCCGTACTTTACGGGATATCAAACACATGACCGGCCCAAAGTTATTACATATCCATACTGTAAAAGGAAAAGGGTTTGAGCCGGCTGAAAAAGCAGCAACCATCTGGCATGCACCGGGAATCTTTGACAAAGAGACCGGTAAACGCATTGTTGTCAATACAGAAGGACTCCCTCCCTTATTTCAGGATGTATTTGGCAACACATTACTGGAACTGGCCAAACAAAACGAAAAAATTATTGGAATAACTCCGGCCATGCCAACAGGATGTTCTATGAATATTTTGATGAATGAGATGCCTGACAGAGCTTTTGACGTAGGCATTGCAGAAGGACATGCCGTTACATTCTCCGGTGGAATGGCTAAAGAAGGACTTGTACCTTTCTGCAACATCTATTCATCGTTCATGCAACGTGCTTACGACAATATAATTCACGATGTAGCCATCCCAAAATTAAATGTCGTCCTATGTCTCGACCGTGCCGGTCTGGTAGGAGAAGACGGCCCCACCCATCACGGAGCTTTCGATTTGGCCTGTCTACTCCCCATTCCTCATCTTACAATTGCTTCTCCATACGATGAGCACGAATTACGGAAACTTATGTATACAGCACAATTGCCTGATAAAGGGCCCTTTATCATTCGTTATCCACGCGGACGAGGAGTATTGGTCGACTGGCGTTGTCCGATGGAGGAAATTGAAATCGGAAAAGGCCGGAAATTAAAAGAAGGAAAAGACATAGCCCTTTTAAGTATTGGCCCGATAGGGAATACGGCAGCCAAGGCCATCCTTAAGGCAGAAGAGAACGGATTGAGCATTGCCCATTATGATTTACGCTTTGCCAAACCACTTGATACGGAGCTTTTACATGAGGTAGGACAAAACTTTAAAAAAATAGTAACGGTAGAAGACGGAGTGATAAAAGGCGGAGTAGGAAACGCTATACTGGAATTTATGGCGGACAATGGTTATTATCCACATGTAAAACGAATCGGATTGCCTGATGAGTTTGTCGAACACGGCTGTATAAAAGAATTATATCATCTGTGTGGTATGGATGAAACAGGAATTACAAGAACACTGACGGAAACAGATTAAATAAACTATTTATGAAAATTATCATTGCAGGAGCCGGTTCGGTAGGGACTCACTTAGCCAAACTGCTTTCCGGCGAAAAGCAAGACATTATCTTAATGGATAATGATGAAGAACGGCTCAATAAACTGAATACAAATTTCGATTTGATGACCGTAAATCTTTCTTCTACTTCCATTGCCGGTTTAAAAGAAGCCGGAGTTTCGGGAGCGGACTTGTTTGTTGCAGTCACTCCCGATGAAAGCCGGAATATGACATCCTGCATGCTGGCCAGCAATTTGGGAGCTAAAAAAACAGTTGCACGTATCGACAATTATGAATATTTGCTTCCCAAATATCAGGAATTTTTTCAACGACTGGGAGTAGGTTCTCTGATTTATCCGGAAATGCTGGCTGCCAAGGAAATCATCGATGCCGTAAAAATGAGCTGGATACGCCAATGGTGGGAGGTACACGGAGGCGAACTGGTTCTCATCGGAGTAAAGCTACGCGATACGGCACAGATATTAAACATCCCCCTATACGAATTAGGAGGACCTAACACACCCTATCATGTAGTCGCCATCAAACGCGGAAATGAAACAATCATACCACGAGGAGACGACAGTATCAAAAGTTTTGATATAGTCTATTTCATGACAACAAAAAAACATATCCCGTATATACGCCAAATAGCCGGAAAAGATACTTATAAAGATGTTCGGAACGTAATGATTATGGGAGGAAGCCGTATTGCCGTACGTACGGCTCAATTTGTCCCCGACTACATGCAGGTAAAAATCATAGAAAACGATGTGAACCGTTGCCACAAACTGACGGAATTGTTGAACGACAAAACAATGATTATCAACGGAGATGGACGTGACATTGATCTATTACAGGAAGAAGGCATCAAAAATACGGAAGCTTTTATTGCATTAACCGGCAATTCAGAAACAAATATTCTGGCTTGTCTGGCAGCTAAAAGGTTGGGAGTCAGCAAAACGGTTGCCGAGATAGAAAATTTAGACTATATCGGTATGGCTGAAAGTATGGACATCGGAACCATTATCAATAAAAAAGCCATTGCCGCCAGCCATATTTACCAAATGATGCTGGACGCCGATGTTTCAAATGTAAAGTGTCTGACTGTGGCCAATGCTGATGTGGCAGAATTTACCGTAAAAGAAGGAGCACGTATAACCAAACATCCGGTAAAGGATATCGGCTTACCTAAAGGTGTGAACATCGGTGGCATGATTCGAAACGGAGTCGGCTCACTGGTAACAGGAAATACCCAAATACAAGCAGGCGACCACGTTGTCGTATTCTGTTTAGGTCTGATGATTCAAAAGATAGAGAAATATTTCAACTAATGATTAACGCTAAGATCATTTCCAAGATTATAGGTATACTGCTATATATCGAAGCTGCTTTATTACTTTTATGCGCTCTCTTTCCAATCTGTTACGGAGAGGATGACTTATATGGGTTTCTCTATTCCGTGGCAGTCACAGTCATTGCAGGCACGGTTCTCTTATTTTTGGGAAAAGGAGCGGAAAAACATACAAGCCGAAAAGACGGATATGTCATTGTATCCATGTCTTGGGTTATCTTTTCGATATTCGGAATGTTACCTTTTTATCTCAGCGGTTACATCCCCGATATCACGAATGCTTTTTTCGAAACGATGTCCGGATTCACCAGTACGGGAGCAACCATTCTAGACAATATAGAATCTCTTCCCCACGGCTTGCTATTTTGGCGTAGCATGACACAATGGATTGGTGGATTGGGCATTGTGTTTTTCACCATTGCTGTGTTACCGATATTCGGAGCTGAAGGTATTCAGTTATTTGCCGCCGAAGCTACAGGTCCTACCCACAATAAGTTACATCCAAGAATCGGTGTAACCGCTCAATGGATATGGAGTCTGTATCTGGGACTCACCGTAGCTGAAACTATCTTACTCTGTTTTGGAGGTATGGACTTGTTCGACAGTATCTGTCATTCTATGACCACCACGGCAACCGGCGGTTATTCTACCAAACAAAACAGTATTGCCGCATACAATTCTCCATATATCGAATATATTATAACTTTGTTCATGTTCCTTTCCGGAATCAATTTTACCTTATTGTTTTTTACTCTCTTAAAAGGGAAAATACGCAAGCTGTTTCAAGATACAGAATTCAGGTGGTACGTCGGAACAGTCCTATTTTTTACCTTTTTCATTGTCATCGTCCTAATGTTTACAAGCCCGGCCGGTCTGGAAGAATCATTCCGAAAGGCCATATTCCAAGTCGTCTCGATACAGACAACAACTGGATTTGCTTCGACCGATTACATGAACTGGACACCTGTTCTATGGTTGTTAATGAGTATTGTTATGCTTTTCGGAGCCTGTGCCGGCTCAACCAGCGGAGCAATTAAATGTGTACGTATTGCCATTCTCGCACAAATAGCAAAAAACCAATTCAAACGCATTCTCCACCCAAATGCCGTCTTGCCGATACGTATCAGCCACAATGTTGTCCCTACCGGAATGCAATCAACCCTGCTGGCTTTTATTATTGTATACATTACTGCTATTTTCATTGGCTGGCTGCTCATCATGCTGACAGGGGTAGGCTTCATGGATTCCTACGGAGTGGCCGTTTCAAGCATAGGAAATATAGGACCAAGCTTAGGAGCATACGGACCGGCATATTCATGGAACACCCTTCCTGATTTGGCAAAATGGATTTGTTCCCTCATGATGTTAATAGGACGACTGGAACTATTCTCGGTTTTACTTTTATTCACTTCCAGTTTCTGGAAAAAAAGCTAAAGTTTGTTTATTTCAACGTGAGTTCGAAATAAAATCAAAGCCATATAAACGACTCGTCATTGATAAACTTCACATCGATGACGGGTTTCTTTTCAAAGAAACAATAGGCAGCGATAGCAGATAATGAATTGGCAATGAAATTACAGAAAGACCGATGTCTGGAGTTTTGCTCATGGCCTCCTTTCCACATAATCACTATCGAAATGCAACATGATATTTCTTTATCATTCCAGCGCATCGAGAAACCTCCGGACATCCTCCTTGATACGCCCGTACAAGGGAGAATCCTTATATCCCACATGTTTCTTCAACATGAATTCAGGTCTGGCCTGGCTATGCTGATAAGCTGTCAATTCATTTTGAAACTGTATGTCATGCTCCGCTAAATTCTTAATTTCATTTTCCCGTTCACGACGCAATTTCGCACAAACGGGACCCAGCAACCTCATCACCACATTATCCATGATATGATGCCCTTGTATAAACATATATGTATTGTCTGGCGTGACTCCTAATTTTCGCAATTCTCCACGCAATGCATCAACTTCGTACACGGCAAAGGCATACTCTTTTTCCAACCGTTTTAATTTCCTCTCCACTAATTTCTGCACCCGCTGCAAAGAAATCTCCGGATGGTATATGTCCACATGATCGAGCTTCACCACATTACAGAAATCTAATAACGAAAACCTACTTAACTTGTGTTTGCGATAGAACCAGATAGACCAGATAAACAACGGGTAAGTAATTTGGGAATATAATCGCATAAAGGCAGGGAAATCAATTACCGGACGGTCGTTTAAGGTAGCCATCACGCATACCTGGTGCAAACTCTCCGCATAACACTGGTAATTCTCTATGGCATAAGCATACGTGTGAAAAATATACTTGCTATGAATGATACGACGTGATGTATTGGTCGCTCCTTGCAACAGATAATCGTAATCACTATCGACACAGGCTATCATATTCTGCCCCAATGAACATCCCAACACATTCATCAGTACTGTTTTTTTCCCTTTGGCCAAAGAATGGGAAGAAGGAAGCATGACTTGAAAACAATACTTTTCACTTTCAAACTCACCTAACAGTGTCCGCCAGAAAAAGACATCATCATAACTTTCCACGTACGCTATGATTTTTTTCCGTGTATTTTTAGGCCTCAACTGATTGGCGGCCCCGACATAGAGTGAATTCAGGTTTTCTATTAATCGTTTTCCCATGTTTTATTCCCTATATTAAAGACAGAGCACCTATTCCCCTCCCGAAGGTTCCGTAATGTCACTCACCTCCGTTACAGCATCCAGCCAGCCATTCATAATCACAGCCGGAGAATGGGTGGTCAGAATAATCTGTACCTTATCATTCAGCTCACGGATTAAAGAGATAAGGCGTTGCTGCCACTCCACGTGCAAGGACACCTCCGGTTCGTCCATAAACAATGTAAAGCGCTGATTATCCTGCACAAGGACAGTGAGAAGAATAGCCAATATCTGCTTCTCACCCGAAGAAAGCTGATAAGGATACAAGGTCTCCCCTACCTGTTCAAAAGCAATCTCATTGCTTTTGCGCAAAACTTTCTTCCCTGTTTCGCCGAACAGTTCATCAATGATATCCTGAAACTTCTTCTTCGGCAAAGACACTTCCGCAGCTTTGGCTTGCGCATCCGGATCTCCGGAAGAAAGCAGTTCGATAATCCGGTTCCCTATATTGACCTGATAATCCAAATAACGCCGTTGTAATTGGTAAATCTGCCAGTCCAACTCCGTACCGACATTCTTATCCACTATTTTTTCCAACAAATCCGAATGTATCAACGGCCGGTCGAAACTCCGAATGACACTAAAACGAATAAAAGTGGCATCCTCAGGAAAGAAAGCCAACCGGACATTCGGTTCTTCCGTACCATTCAGCTCTCCGGAAACCATCAAATTCAGTCGATGAATAGACTTATTGAGAATCGTACTCTTCCCTATCCCATTGATACCACTCAAGATATTCACATCCGGACGTAAATCCCATACAATATCCCTGTCTTTGCGTCCCCACAAAGATTTGATCTCAATACGCTTAATGTAATCCGCTTGCTTTTTCATGGTAAAACTCCTTTTTTAGACAACACAAGGTGCGATTGCAACAAAGGTAGGAATAAAAACCGAAAGAAAAAGAACGAGGTGGAAAAAAATAACCGTAACTTTGCTGCCCAATAAACCCTATACACATCGCATCATGAAAAGTAAGAATTGTACCGGACACCTCTGTATGCTGATGGCCAGCATTGCATGGGGATTGATGTCCCCCATCGGAAAAGACATAATGAGTACCGAAGTAACCGCTCTTTCACTGGCCACTTTCCGTATGGTAGGAGGATCTGTTTGTTTCTGGATTGCCTCCCTGTTTGCCAAACATGAAGAAGTAAAGCCCCACGATTTGATGATGTTGTTCTTCGCCGCCTTATTTGCCATCGTATTCAATCAGGGAATGTTTATTTTCGGACTCTCACTCACCTCCCCCATCAATGCATCCATCATCACCACCACGGCTCCCATCGCTACCATGATTCTGGCAGCCATTTACTTGCACGAGCCTGTCACAGGCAAAAAGGTTTGCGGGGTGTTCCTGGGAGCCATCGGAGCGCTGATACTCATCCTTGGCAGTACGGGAAGCGGAGGCAGAAACAGCAGTATATGGGGAGATGTGATGTGTTTCATTGCCCAGATCAGTTTTGCTGCCTACCTGACATTCTTCAAGAATCTGGTAACCAAGTACAAGCCTATTACCTGCATGAAATGGATGTTTACCTATGCGGCCATGTGTTTCATACCTTTCTCTTATAGGGAAGTTTCCGTTTTGCCTTTCGGAGAGATACCTGCCGGCACTTGGGGCGAAATCGCTTTCGTGATAGTCGGTGCCACTTTTATGACATTCCTATTGCTGATGTTTGCCCAAAAGATATTGCGCCCTACCGTGCTGAGTATGTACAACTACACCCAACCTATCGTAGCTTCCATCGTATCCGTGCTTATCGGTCTGGGCGCTTTCGGATGGCCGAAAGGAGTGGCAGCAGTACTGGTATTCGCCGGAGTCTACTTGGTCACCCAAAGCAAATCCCGTGCACAAATGTTACAGGAGACAATCCCAAACACACCCGCTTTCCACGGCAGGGCTTCCTTAAAAAGAGACTCCGACGAGGATGAAAGGAAAAAAGAGACCGAATAAGGACGAACGTCTTAATCTTCACACTTTAAACATATCATACGAAACATGCCTTCATCTTCCTTGTCTGTCCTGCAGCGGCAATACGAATTACTGGAAATAGAATATAACCACGAAAAAGAACTATTCCTGCAAGAGAACGATCGGATGGGACTGGACCGAAAAGTACGCAAAGGCATCTGCTGGTATCCGTTGTCGGTAGGCTCCAGCTACTACAACTCACTCAATCAACTGGTCGTAGAAGTATCTCGTACCGACCATCTTGACGAAGAACATCAGTTCGAATTCGGACGTCCTGTCCAGTTTTTCAATCTGGATGTAGAACAAAGTGCCCACCGTTATCTACCTTTTACGGCTACCGTCAACTATGTAAAAGACAACCACATGGTGGTCATCCTGCCCGGAACCGATGCGCTTCACGCGCTGCGTGACGCCGAACGCCTCGGCATCCAATTGGGATTCGATGAGAATGTATTCAAATTAATGTTCGCTTCGCTAAAAGCTGCCCTAAACGATACGGACGGACGACTGGCCGAGTTACGCGAAATATTCCATGGCCCGCGTCCGGCTACGGAACTGTCGTTTGCTCCGATCCGCTTTCCTTGGCTGAACGCTTCGCAGGAACAGGCTGTAAACAAAGTGCTCCGAGCCAAAGATGTGGCCATCGTACACGGCCCTCCGGGAACCGGTAAAACAACCACTCTGGTAGAAGCCATTTACGAAACGCTGCACCGGGAAAGTCAGGTATTGGTCTGTGCACAAAGCAACATGGCTGTCGACTGGATTTCGGAAAAGCTCGTAGACCGAGGTATTCCTGTACTGCGTATAGGCAATCCGGTACGGGTAAACGATAAAATGCTCTCTTTTACTTACGAGCACCGCTTCGAGGCACACCCCGACTATCCCTTGTTGCACAGCATACGCCGTACCATACGCCAATTGTATGAAATCCGGCAGAAAGGCTCATCGGAAAGCATCCGCAAAAAGATTCATTCCCTGCGTGACCGGGCCGACGATTTGGAGATACGTATCCATGAAGCGCTTTTCAGTGAAGCACGTGTAGTAGCCTGTACCCTGTCCGGTGCCGCCAACAAACAGCTTTTCCGACAACACTTCGACACTCTGTTCATCGATGAGGCGGCCCAGGCACTCGAAGCCGCTTGCTGGATTGCCATCCGCAAGGCCCATCGGGTCATCCTGGCCGGCGACCATTGCCAACTTCCGCCCGTCGTCACCAGCTATGAAGCGTTAAAAGGAGGACTGGGCACAACTCTGATGCAACGTATCGTAAAGAACAAGCCGGAGTGCGTCTCCCTGCTCCGGATTCAATACCGGATGAACGATACGATCATGCGTTTTTCGTCCGAATGGTTCTATCAAGGACATGTGCAATCGGCACCGGAAGTCAAGCACCGAGGCATATTGGACTACGACACCCCCATCGTATGGGTCAATACGGAAGAGCTCGAAGGCAAGGAAGAATTCGTGGAAAGAGGATCCGGACGCATAAACAAAAGCGAGGCCGAACTCACCATGCACTACTTGGAAGCATATCTCACCCGCATCGGAAAACAACGCATCCTGGAAGAACGGATAGACATCGGTGTCATTTCCCCCTATCAGGCACAAGTCCACTATCTGCGCCAGCTGTTACGGAAACATCCTTTCTTCTCTCCATACAGACAACTGATTTCCGTCAATACCGTCGACGGTTTCCAAGGACAAGAACGGGACGTTATCCTTATCAGCCTGGTTCGGGCCAACGAAAACGGGAACATCGGCTTCCTCAATGACTTGCGGCGAATGAATGTAGCCATGACACGGGCCCGCATGAAGCTGATCATCTTAGGAGACGCGTCCACGCTCACCCGACATCCCTTCTACCGACAACTGTATGAATACGCCTTTTCAGCCAGCCGAACAAATACCGGCAAGCTTTCCGGCGAATAGACATGCGCTCCTTCATGATAATGATACACAATACTCCCCTCCTCATACACGGCATTCAACTCCGGTTCTTTCTCCTCCATCACCAGTCCTTTCCTGCCTAACAACTCATAGACCGGAGTTGCGCCCCGCGCACAGATGACAGCTCCTTTCGGATCGCTCCATAAATCCTCCGCACCGGCAGTAATAAACAAGGTACGCGGAGCAAGCAAAGCAATGAAAGCATGCACATCTATTTTCAGATTAGCCACCTTACGGGGTAGATAATTCCCCTCTTCCAATGCCCCGCAATACTTCATCATGTTACCGGCGAACCAATAATAAGGAATAAATTCAAGATCCTCTCCAAAATGACGATGCACCGGCGTCACTCCCAAACAGCCGGAGCAACCTGCATACACAACATATATGCGCGAATCGAACACGGCAGCGATGATAGCTGTTTTCCCTAATCGGGAGAAACCAATCACACCACATTTATCCGTGTCAATCTGTTCTGATTCCGTCTCCTCCAGACGGTCTATCAGACGACTTACGCCCCATGCCCAGGCACGCAGCGTTCCCCAATCCTGAGGCTTACGCCAGTTCCCTTTATTGACCAGTCCTATCAGGTAATCGCTTAAAAAGGCACCATGGTCAGGTTGCAGAGCCTGATGATCAAATTCCAGATATCCCCATCCCTGTTCAAAAAACGCTTTCTTAAATTCCTGACGGCACTCTCCGATATGAATCATAACCGGAACCTTTTTCCCCTTCTTAAGACCAACGGGCAACCACAATCTGGCCTTAATCAGCGGCACATGCTTTATTTCCGGGAACAAGGAAGTATTGATACTCCCCACCATCTCCTTGCAGACAGACAAGCCACATACCGAATCCTGAATTTCACGCACATTGACCTGCCAACTGACAGACAAGTTCTTGGCCTCCTCCGGAACATACCCCCAAATATCTTCCTGGCATCTTTCCAACAATTCCGGATATCGCTTGTTCCACCACAACTCCGGCGTATCAATAACCGTACCGTCCTCAGCCCGAAGCAAATCTATCGGCTCATACGTACCCGCCCGCTCTTCCTTGTAATTGCTCCACAATCCCCAATCCGTACGGAAGAAGTAAAGGTTCTTGGGAGACCCTTCGCCATATTCTTCCGTGTCGGCCCAACCATACGGACTGTCTGAAAGGGAATCGGGATAACGGGGAGTTGTCCCTTTCGGACGATTCGGATCCATACGGGTTGAAGGAAGCGCAGGCAATTGGATTCCTAACTGTTCCAACATTTGCTCCTTATGCGTGTTTTTGGCAAGACTATCCGGAGGATAAGCAGGAAATTTAGTTTGAGCCATTATAGAAAAGCAACTTCCAGCCATAAAAAGGAGTGACGCAATTTTAGATATGGGGGTCATAGCGCAATTTTTTAGTATTCCCGACTAAGATAAGTTCAAAATTATAAAATCTTACAACCTGAGAGGCGCACATTCATTAAAAAGAGAGAAAATATTTACTCCATCACACAAGGTATAAAATCAATGCCCTTTCATGGAACCTTCCAGCTGACCTATCGGAGTCCCGATAAAGAAGAAATTGTTCACCGGCATTTCCGGCAACAGACTGCGAAGAAATTTCGCCGCACGCTGCCTTACGGCTTCATCCTTCGTAGGGAACATAGCCGAAAAGTTCAACATCAATGAATTACGCTCCTCTTCCGGTAGATTTTTCATCTCCTTTTGGCAAAAATCCAAATAAGCGTTGAGGTCCCCTTTGGCGTGACATTCAATGAACTCACACGCCTTTGCATACGTTTCCAACTTGTCCAGCTCCGCCAATCCCTTCTTTATGGCCAGATAATCCGCTTCGTCATAAGGAACATATCCGCATAAGTAGTCAATCACTTGCCTCTTATACAACTGGTCAATTTGTTTGGCTATGGCCTCTTTTACCGTTTCATCGAATTCGTCGCGGTGAGCGATCATAAACTTGGCGGTTTCAGCTAACGGCGTATCCGTATACGTCATATAGATGAAGAGATTTTCCGCTTTCAACCTCTCTTTATCGCTCAAGTTCTCGAAATAACCGTTCACCATCTCCGTTACTTCTTTCATTTTAACTTCATCCGTTCCACGGCTCCTCTGTGCTTCCTGCTTTTTCAATCCGGCATAAGAAGAAATCAAATCAGCCGTCCGTTCTCCGCTTTCGTAGCGTTGTTTCAAACGTTCCGGCGTTTTCTCCGGGTCAGCAATACGGTCGATATCATTCACGAAAGCCCATCCGTCGGGATTGCCTCCCTCTTTCGTCCCCAACACCTTTTCATTCGCATCCAGCACGATAAAGGTAGGATAAGCCTTGACGGCATGTTTTCGAGCCAGCTCTTTCCCTTCTTTCTCCGCATTTACCTTCAAGCAGACAAACTTCGCATTGAAATAATCGCCCACCTCTTTCTGTGGAAACACTTGGTTCATCATCATCTTGCAAGGGCCGCACCAATCGGTGTAAAAGTCCAAGAACAACATTTTGTCTTCCGCCTTGGCAGCGGCTACCGCCTCCTCATAGGTGATATGACGGAAATCAGTCTGAGCCGCGCACGGCAAGGCCGCCATCGCGACCATTGCCACAAATAGATTCTTTTTCATCATATTGTCAGTTTTCTTATAAAACATCAATGAATGGAGTGTATTCCGTCACAATCAGTCGGTCAACGGAAAACTATCACCTCCGTAACCTTGGAAAGACTGCGACGCATAGCGCACGCTTTTCACCTTTCCGGTTCCGCTCACGCTCTTCTCCGGTTGCCCATCGGGAAGTCCCCCAAGCATATTGTAAAAATAAAGATGGTAATCGGATCCCCCTTTCGAGGTTCCTACAATCAAATAGTCCATATTCCACATCATACCGTACATGCCCATATACTGGTTAGAGACATATTGTATCGTTTCATCGGCAGGTATGCCGGACAAGGGCATAGATACCTCCTCTCCCGTATTCCAATCGTACCCATACAGTTTGTTTCCGTCCACACAGTAAATCCATGTGGCATCCGGCCCGTTTACACTTATCAGCTCCGCTTTCGCCAGACAGGAAGAAGGAGATACCGCACTCAACTCCGAAACCACCCCATCAGAGCCTACGGTGTAGACCGCACGCGCCTTTGTCTCCTTATCCTGCATGACAAAACAGGAAACTCCCCCACTGACATAACTTGTCCCGGCCGCAACACACTCGTATGCGGACATATCGACCGGTATACCCTCGGCATCCGTGGCCTCTGTCACACCTCCGTTATAATCCACCAAATAGAACCTCGAACCGGATTCATCCCACCAAACTATGTAGTAACAATTCGAATCTCCCCAAGCGAGATGGACACTTCCTCCGGTAGCCATCCCGGGAATGCCGTACTTTCCACTCCCCTTGGAGCTATCACCCATGTCACCGGCATAATTGCTCCTCATTCCTCTATTCGAAAGATAATAAACGCTCCACACGCCATGCACCACCGCATAAGGCTGTTCGTCAGCCTCCATCTCGCCATAAAGCAGGTTGGTACGGTCGAAAAACCGTTTCAGATCCGTTGTCCTGAACATATTGATGTCTCCCGATTGGGATATCACGCTCAGCAGATGATCGTATTTCATACAATTGTCATCCGTATCGATGTACCAATGATTGTATGCTATGGACAAATTGCGGGGCTTTCCCTGCATGGGTCCACCGTCCCGCACCTTACTCAACAAATTCTCGTTCAACATCCCGTCTTCCTGCCACAAGTCCACGTCCGTATTTCCGTCATCCGTTTCTTTCAATATGTAAAAGCCTTGCGAGAACAGGGTGGTAACCAGCACATCGGCCGTCCGGCTTACCGTATATCCATTTTCAATGGCCGTCACTTCCAACTTCAATATATATTCGCCCGGAGCCAGATTTACCTCATAAGAAAGGTTCCGCTCCTCTCCTATGACCTCCGGCTGAATCAAATCGCCATTACTGTCCTGCTCAGGTACGATAGACCACTTGTACGCAAGTTCCGGGTATCCGCTTTCGATAGCAGGAGTAACTTCCAGTTTCTTTCCCGAATAAGAAACGACCGGCGCCAACTCTCCAAAATCATCGATGACGATCTCCTCTATATAACCTCCCACGGAACTATCGTCATTAAAGCAAGCGCTCAACAAACAAGCGCCCATTATCATAGTCATTAATTCTTTTCTCATAATCGTCTAAATTTAAAATATCATTGGCTCTTTTATCTAATCCCACCACGAAGGAGGGTCGAACACGACCGGATCCAATACACCATCGCCATCCTCATCCGTATCCTCACGCAAAATGTCCAGCCCCTGACTTGTCCGTTCCGCATTTACCCGCTCCAGTTCCTGAGGCAACCATGCTGCCATATACGTCTGGTATCCTGAATCACCATTCATGAACTCTTCGATATACGCCTCGTCCCAGGCGTTTCCGGTCGCATCAATCATGAATTGATGTTTCCCGGGCCGATAAGGACCGAAAGCATAGTCCAAATAATAAGCTTCCCAATTGTCCGGTTTCGATAACTTATCGGTAAAAAGAATCTCGCGATAACTGAACGATTCATATCCGGCCTTAAAATACTCATTTTCCTTCACAGCCACCCGCAATACGACCGTTTTCTTTTTCAGCGAACCGTCACGCAACAGCACCACCGGTACCCGTGTTTTCACGGCTCCGGCAGGTACCACATAAAACCTCTTCAAGTCCGCATTATCAAACGCCACATAATGCACTCCCGGCTCGGCGTCATCGCCTTCGGTAGCCACCTGCCGCAGTTCCAAAGCGCGCTCTTTATCCGACACAAAACCCATCGTCGACATCTCAAGCCACACCGTATCGTTTTCCACATCTCCATGATAGACAAACGAATAAGAAATTTCTTTCCTCTCCGATGAAGAATTCGGCAATATGAAGTTCAACCGGCACACATCCGTATCATACACAGGCAAATCTTCTTCACAACTTGTCGCCATATACAATCCGCAACAAATCCCTATACAGTATATAAATCTTTTCATATCCATCATTCCTTATTTAAATTGGGGTTATATTCCGATGCGGGAAGTTTCACAATGTACTCGTCTTCCTGCACCGCACCGTCTTTCCACATCATCGTAGCGGAATGATTCCGTTTGTAGACATAAAACATCAATCCTTCCGCAAAGAACTCCCTCCGATATTCATTTATCATTTCCGTCCTCACCTCATCAAGCGACGCGAACGCATCCGCTTCCAACAGCACTTCACGGTCGCGCATATAAATGCGATACAACCGGTTCGCTTCCTCCAGGCTCGTAGTGGTTTCCATTGCAATCAGATAGATTTCGGACATACGTATCAACGGGATCACCTGATGTTTCCGCATCAGATTCTTCGCGTCATCCTCATAATAATATTTCATTACCGCACAGTAAGTAGCTCCTGTGTTTTCGCGAAGCGATTTATTCCAAACGGAACGATAACGGTTATGGGAAGCCGTCAACATCCCATTGTACAAGTCATTGAGCTTGTCAACGGACAAAATATAATAGCGGGTCGGACTGTAAAAGTGGTTATCCGCAGTCGCTCCCACCAATGTAGACACAGTATAATTCTTCAAGTCGAATTTACTCAGCAAAAGCAAGGCTTCCGACGGACATGCGTAATAGTTGTTGCTCTTGGACAAATCCGAAGCGCCGGTCAAAGGGAAACGGGTCTCGCCGTCAATCTCCAAATTGATGATCTCCATTGCCAGTTTATATGCGTCTTCCGTCTTTCCCAAGTAAAGAGCCAGACGGGCCTGCATGGCTCTCACAGCCCAATAGTTCATCCGGAACTGACGGTCAAGCAAAAACTCGTCGGATAGGCTGTTGTCGCTGTTTACCTGTTCGAAAGTAGCTTCATAAGAAGGGTCGCCCTCTTTCAATAAAGCCGCGGCTTTATCCAGATCCTCTTCCAACCTTGTCACATATTCGGTAAACGAATAATAAGCCGGCACCTCATCCAACTGTGTCGTATAGGAATAGGGAAGCTCCACCTGCCGGTTCGCCCCTTGCGGCAACTGCCCGAACAAACGCAGCACATCCATCTGGCAATACGCGCGCAACGCATAGGCCTCGCCCATAAACATTTCCCGTGTTTTCTCGCTTGCGAACACATCCTTGTCGGTATCACAGTGCTTCAGAACTATATTCGCTTGCGTCACCACATTAAACAATCCCGTATAGATGGCCTGAACCGCCGTCTTCGCATAATCATTGTCATAATCGTGCAAATTCAAATAATGATCAGCCATAACCGATTCCGAGGCATTCTGGCCGAACTGCCACAAATTCGCCAACGACTCGATATTCGTCATGGTCAGGCGTTCACCATATACATCCCGGTCAGCCATAGCCATATAACAACCTGTCAGCGCACTTTTAAACCCCTCATACGACCGGAATATATCCTCCTCCTTATCTTCCAAATCGGACCGGACATCCAACCAGTCGTCACAAGAAGAGAAGCAACACGTAAGAACCGCCCATAAGGCTATATAGATTTTCCTTTTCATACTCTTTCCTTTTCCATTAATATCCATTAAAACAAGAATTTCACACTTGCCTGCACATTCCGGGCAAACGGATAATTGATACCTCGCTCCAGTTTTACAGACGAGAAATAGAATATATCAGACATATTCACCCCAAATGTAACGGTCTGTACCGGCAGCGCTTTCCGCAAGGCATCGTTATCCCATTTATATTGCAGGCTTACCGATTGCAACTCCAACACCCTCTCGTCCATCACATAACGTGATGTCGATTTGGTGTCATTATCCGAGAACCCTTTGAAGAATGTCACGTCTCCCGGCTTCATCCAGCGCTCACTCCACACGCGCTTATCCACATTTTGGTCAAGAATGGCGCTTCTTCTCACTTCCACCCTATCCCGCAAAGTCGAGTTGTACACTTGTCCACCCCAACGATAGGCGAAAGAAAGATTCAGGGAAAATCCCTTCCACCTGACCATAGAGCTCAATATACCTTTGTATTTGGGATCTTTGCAGCCCAAATATACCATATCGGAAGATTTCCACGTATTCGTCACATTTCCATCCTTATCCAAAAATATCTCCTCGCCCGTGCTGGGGTCGATTCCCAAGGAACGGACCCCGTATATCGCGTTTTGCGGACGTCCTACCGTCAGCAGATTGGCAATCTCGACATCTTGTTCCAAATAGGCCTTATTCTGCGCTTCAATATCAGCCGACAATTCGGTGATTTCATTCTTGTTGTACACCAACTGGCCACTCAACATCCAACTCAAATCATGCACACGGTCGCGAATCAGATACGCGCTCAAAGAAGCCTCGAAGCCCACATTCTTCACGGCCCCGACATTCGCCGAATAGGAAGAGAACCCCATAGAAAGAGGCAGGTCCATGTAGGAAAGCAGGTTGGATGTTTTCTTCGTATACACATCAAACGAGCCTTTCAAGCGGTCATTCCATAGTCCCCACTCTATTCCCAGATTGAATTCGTCCGTCTTCTGCCACGTCAAATCGGGATTTCCCAAACCTTGCAAAAGCGCGCCTCCCCAATTGAGATACTTGTTATCCGTTATATAATCATATACCGACAAAGTGCCGGCGGAAGAAGTCAGCTGGGTACCTGTCTCTCCATAAGAAGCTTTCAGACGCAACGTATTTATCACACTGTTTTCCCGTAAGAACCCTTCATTATGCAAGTTCCAGCCAAGGCCTACACTATAGAAGGGCGCATACTTCTTATTACTTCCGAAATTGGAATTGCCGTCAACACGATAGGACACATCCACGTAATAACGGTTATCGTATGTATAACTGGCATTTCCGGTCAGGCCGAAACGACGATATATCGACTGCGAACCTGACGGCTTCGAATTCTTCGCATACTGTTGCGCGTTTACCAGACTGGTAATATTCTCCGTACCGAATCCTTCCAGATTGAAAATATACATGTGCGATTTTCCCTCCGACGCCGAAAGGTCGACACCGACATACAACTGATGGACATCCTTGAAGACCTTGCTGTAGGAGAATGTAAGATTCGCATTCATGGAAAAATCCTTCCCGGTATTGTAATCGTATGTTCCCTTGCGGAAATAGCCTTCATCGGAAGCGTACTCGTCCCCATCGAACCTTGAATTATAAGGAGACACGAACACGTCCCTTGTGTTCCGCACATTCGTAAGTCCCAACTGCCCGCGCACGGTGAACTCCGGCAACGGTTTCCATTCTATCGAGAAATTATTGGTCACTTCCTCATACCCTGACTTATCAAAGGAATTCAACGAAGCGTCATACAACGGATTTCCGGCATAAGCCTGATAATACTCCCTGTGCCGGTAAGAACGTATCCAATCCCCGTTCTCATCCACCGGCGATTCATAGGGATTCATGGACACATAATCGCTGAACGATCCATATTTGCTCTCGCGGCTACGATTCACCCCGATAGAAGTATAGTTCTTGAAAATGAAGTCCTTTACCCGATACATCAAGGTAATGTCTCCGGTAAAGTTTCTCCGTTCCGAGTCTTTCATAGCTCCCTGCGTGTTGCCATACGTTGCGGAAGCCGCCCAGCGGAACTCTTCGCTACCTCCTTCAAGGCGAAGGTTATAACGCTGTCCCACTCCGGTATGGAGAGGTTTGCTTATCCAATCGGTATCCACTCCCCGAAGTACGTCTCTCAACCTCCTGTTGTACACCTCCTGCCAATTCGTATCCGACGGGGGATAATCGTCATGGTACAAGCCCAACGAATTCTCCAGTTCCAGCTTCTGCGCCGCATTCAGCAAATCATAGGAAGTCAAGTCCGGAATCTCGAACGTAAGCCCCATTTCCGCGTTGGCCCTCAGCTTGCCGGCTTCCGGCTCTTTCGTAACGACCACAATCACACCATTTGCGCCCCGCGAGCCATAAATGGCCGTAGCCGCGGCATCCTTCAATATATTAATGGATTCAATCTCCTCATCATTGTAATCCATCAACTTGGTCAAGGATATTTCAAATCCGTCCATAATGATAAGAGGTGTGTTCACCATGCTTTTCTGCGACTCGTTGAACTCCTTCAAATCAGTCGGTATCGAAGCGTTACCGCGGATACTGATGGAGGGAAGGTTATTCGGGTTACTTCCGTTCAGGTTATCGACCGCGAAATTCAGCGAGGCGTCGATATTCTTCAGCGTATGCAACAGGTTCTGCCCCTTAAACATGTCCAGTTGCTCTTTCGTCACCGTCGACACGGCTCCCGTGTAACTTTCCTTTGCCTTCCTGAAGATACCGGTCACCACCACATCTTTCAATGTTGTCTGCGAGCTTTCCCTCAATTCAACCGTTAATTTAGCCATACCATTATATACGACCTCCTTCGGCTCCATACCTATATAACTGAACGTCAGCACTTCACCGGGCTCCACCTCTATTTCATAATTACCATCCACGTCTGTCGCCACACCTCTATGTGTGCCTTTTATCATCACCGCAGCCCCTATGACAGGAAAATTGTCCTTGTCCAACACCGTACCTCTCAACTTACGAACCTGTGTTCCGGCTTTTACCACTCCTTTCTTGGCAACGGTTACCATTTTCCCGTCTATTTTAAAAACAATGTCTGTTTCCCCAAACACACGGGCAAGTACAGACGGGACGGGTTCATTCGTAGCTTTCACCGTAACAGGCGGCACAGAAGCAAGTTGTTCGGTATTGTACATAAAGTCCATACCGGTTTGTTGATGAATGGCATCGAACAACTGTTTCACCGTCACATTCCTCAAATCCAATGTGACACGCTGACCGTCATCGTTTACCAGTTCAACCACATTATCCGCCCCTCTCCACGAGTTTTCGGGAGAACGGGCCCAAGCGGGTCGCGACAATAGCATGCCGGACACCAAAGCCAGACATAAAAATGTTTTTTCTCTCATCATGTAACATTAAATATTATGGTTTTCTCATTATTCTAATCTGATGGTTCCGTATTTGGAATTGTACGTTTACAGTAGCTTCCACTCCTTTCAGAATCACATTGATATCTTCATAGCGGCTGACGTTTCCGGTAAAATGCAGGTCAGCCAGCTCCGTGTCCTGAAAGCGGACATCCATGTTATACCACAAGGAAAGGGTTTCCATGATTTCCCCCAATGATTCGTCCTCGAATACGAAACGGTTGCGGTGCCATGCCGTATAGGGTTCCAGATTCTTGTCCGAAATGCTGAGGGAACGCTCCGTTCCGTTCCATACCGCTACCTGGCCGACTTCCAGCATACGCGCCTCTTCCTCGGAGAAGAACACTCCGATGGAGCCTTCCTCCAACGCTACGGTAACAGTTTGCGGAGAACGCGCATTGACACTGAACTTAGTCCCGTATTGTCTGATAGTCAAACCGTTTGCCTGCACATAAAAAGGCCGCCCGGCATCTTTGGCCACTTCGAAATAAGCTTCCCCGGTGAGAGTCACGACCCGTTTGTCCCGGTCGAACGAAAGAGGGTATTTCAGTTCGGAAAGGGAATTCAGATGAACCATGGTCCCGTCGGGCAAAGTTATATGGTATTCACCACCACGGGGAGTCACTAACGTATTCTGCTGACTGGTGCTTACCTTGCTGTCTTCTTCATAACGCAACCTGCCATTCTCGTCCGCCGCCATCAGCTGATCATCGATGCGTATCCATCCCAGCTCTCTGGAATTGCCAAGTTCCACGATTGCGCCATTTCCCAAATAAAGGGTAGCTTTCGGGCTTCCAGGCACTATTTCGTCGGATTGCCCGGGAGAACTTAACCCCAGCCACAGGCTGAAAGCGAGCAGCACAGGCAAGGCAAGCATGGCAGCCCAAGTAGCGACATGTCTCCAATTGAATCTCCGCACAACCGGAACAGGTTGCGGACGCATCTCACAATAGGCGCGATAAAGTTCCCTGTAATTATGGCGCAACTGAAGTTTCCGGAAATAAGCCTCATGTGCGGGGTCTTCATCCAACCATGCTCGCAGGGCCTTTTCTTCCTCTTCATTCAAAATGCCCAAAACATGCTTCGCCAATAACTCCTCTATCTTCATTTCATTTTGTCGTTTATTATTAAAACGACAAGAGGTATCAAAGGGGGTATGCCATTTCCAAAAAAATGAGAAGGAATGATGTTTTTTTATTATTCCGGCTGCCAAAATGCTCTCTCAGCATTTTCATGGCTTTCTTTTTCTGCGTTTTGACAGTAAGGACAGAGAGATTCAGTTGGCAGGCAATCTCTTCGTTCGACAAGCCGTCGAGATGCATCAGAAAGATTTCACGGCAACGTCCCGGCAGCCGGTCTATGGCCTGAAACAGGAGATTCAGCATCTCTTCATCCAATCTGGCTTCCCAGCGGCTTTCCCTGGAAGCGGAAAGGAAATGCTCCGCATAGCGGTTCTCCACTTCCAGATGTTTTAAGAAATCGAGCGCCGAGTTCCTTACGGAAGTATATAGATACGTATTCAAAGCCGTCTTCGAGAAGAAACGCGGTTCTTTCTCCCACAAACCGACAAAAATCTCCTGCACGATGTCTTCCGCGACATCCCGCCTTGCCACATAGCTCTCGGCAAAACTCACCAAAGAATCGTAATACTCCTTATACAAAAGCTGAAAGGATTCTTTCACTCTCTCCTTATCGGGGTCCGTATTTCTCATGCTCCGCCTTTCCTGTTTCTACTAATTACGCTTCATCATCGTACAAAAGTAAACAGAATGTGTGAATGAAGCAATAATCCGTCTCTTTTTTAACAGCCTCATTCCGAAGTCCTTTCCGGCATCCTCTCACTCCCGTACATCCACACATCGATTTTTCACATTCCCGCACGGCACAAAACATATACGACCGACGCGGACTCCGCGGCAACCCATCGGGTCATCTCCGCGGAATCCGCGTCTGGCAGAAAGGGCGGATATGAAATTATCTGCGGTAAGCTTCCAACCCTTCAGCCTTAAACTTGCGAATGAAATTGAAGTGTTTCTCCACTTCCGCTTCAGCATAATTCACATACACCAACGCCGACTTCGCAAACATTTCCGGCTCGCGGGTCGCGTCCTGAACAATCAAGTGGGACATGACGCACACGGCAGCCATCTCGTAAAGGCGACGGGCCACGAAATCCAGCAACTCCTGATTCTGTGCCTCTTTCACCGCACCGGTGCAAGACTCAAGCTTGACAGTCATTTCCTTTATACGCTCCAGCAGAGGTTTCATTTCCTCGCTGCAAGGAACTTGCTCAAAATCATGAAGCGTAGCGGCATACGAGCCATTGGTCACGTAGCGGATGGCAGCCACGGTCTGCAACTGGGTCGTCCCTTCGTAAATGGAAGTGATACGCGCGTCACGGTAAATGCGCTGGCAAGCATACTCCAGCATGAAGCCGGAACCGCCATGAATCTGGATGCAATCGTACGCATTCTGGTTGGCATACTCGGAATTCATGCCTTTTGCCAGCGGAGTGAACGCGTCGGCCAGCTTCGCATAAGCTTTCTGCTCCTGACGCTCCTCCGGAGTGAGCTTACGCTCGCGGGCAATGTCGTCCAATGCCTTGTAAATGTCCACATAACGTGAAGTCTGGTACAGCAACGAACGTCCCGCGTCCAATTTGGCTTTCATGAGAGCCAGCATATCGTACACGGCAGGGAAGTCGATAATCGCCTTGCCAAACTGTTTGCGGTCCCTGGCATAAGCCAAGCCCTCGTTGTAGGCGGCCTGCGACAAGCCGACCGACTGGGCGGCAATACCCAGGCGGGCTCCATTCATCAAGGCCATCACATATTTAATCAGACCTAACTTGCGATCGCCGCAAAGTTCGGCCTTGGCATTCTTGTAGACCAGCTCGCAAGTGGGTGAGCCGTGGATGCCTAATTTATTTTCAATACGGCGTACATTCACACCGCCCTGATTCTTATCGTAGATGAACATGGACAGGCCGCGTCCGTCTTTGGTTCCCTCCTCCGAGCGGGCCAACACCAGATGGATGTCCGCGTCACCGTTGGTAATGAAACGTTTCACACCGTTCAGACGCCAGCAGTTCTCTTTCTCATCGAAAGTCGCTTTCAACATCACGCTCTGCAGATCGGAACCCGCATCCGGCTCCGTCAAGTCCATCGACATGGTCTCGCCCGCGCATACACGCGGAATGAAACGGCTGTGCTGATCCTCGTTGCCGAACTCATAAAGCGTCTCGATGCAATCCTGCAACGACCAGATATTCCCGAAGCCCGCATCGGCAGCCGCCACGATTTCCGCACACATGGTATACGGCGTAATCGGGAAGTTCAGTCCGCCAAAACGGCGCGGCATGGTCATACCGTTCAACCCGGCCTTCACCATGGCATCCAGATTCTGTACCGTTCCCGAAGCATACCGCACCCGGCCGTTCGCGCAACGGGGGCCTTCCGCGTCCACGCCCTCAGCATTGGGGGCGATGATTTCACCACTAATTTCGCCAGTGATATCCAGCACTTTATCATAAGAGTCCATTGCGTCCTCGAAATCCACGGGAGCATAATCAAACTCATCCTTGTCTCTGTAATCGCGCTCTTTCAGTTCACAGATACGCTTCATCATCGGATTGTTCAAGTGATACTTGAGTTCCGGTATGTCTTTATAAAAGTTTGCCATTATTTACTGTTCTGTTTATAGTACTTAATCATTTTGGGAATCACTTCTTCTACCGTACCGTTGATGACATAATCGGCTATCGTATTGATGGGCGCATTCGGGTCGTTGTTCACCGAAATGATGATGCCGCTCTCCTGCATGCCGGCAATGTGCTGAATCTGTCCGCTAATGCCACAGGCAATATACAGTTTCGGACGCACTGTCACACCGGTCTGGCCAATCTGGCGGTCATGGTCGGCAAAGCCCGCGTCCACCGCCGCACGGCTGGCACCCACTTCCGCATGAAGCTCTTTCGCCAGGTCGAACAGCATGTCAAAGCCTTCCTTCGAGCCCATACCGTATCCTCCGGCCACCACGATGGGCGCGCCTTTCAGGTTGTGTCTGGCCTTCTCCACATGACGGTCTATCACCTTCACCACATAATCCGTTTCGGGCACGAATTTCGCGACATCGTGTCTCACGACTTTCCCCCGATAATCAGCGTCGAGGATTTCTTTCTTCATCACGCCCTCACGTACCGTAGCCATCTGCGGACGGTGTTCGGGATTCACGATGGTAGCCACGATGTTACCGCCGAAAGCCGGACGAATCTGGTACAGCAGGTTTTCATACGTCACGCCCGCTTTCTTGTCTTCGTGCGGACCGATTTCAAGCGAAGTGCAGTCGGCAGTCAGACCGCTGGTCAATGCGGAAGACACACGCGGACCGAGGTCGCGCCCGATAACGGTGGCGCCCATCAGGCAGATTTGGGGCTTCTCTTCCTTGAACAGGTTAATCAAGACAGAGGAATGGGGCAAAGAGGTATAGGGGAACAAGCCCGGCGCGTCGAATACATGCAGCACGTCCACCCCGTATGGCAACACTTGTTTTTCAATTTCATCCAGACCGCTGCCGGCTGCCACAGCTTCAAGTCGGCAACCTAACTGATTCGCTAACTTACGGCCTTTGGTCAATAGTTCGAGACTTACGTCGGCAACTGTCTTGCCTTCAATCTCACAATATACAAATACGTTATTCATAATTTTATCCGATAGTATGGTTAGCTAACAGTTCAACAATCAAATCTTCCACATCCTTGTCCGAACCGGAAAGCGTCTTGCTTTCCTTTGTCTGGAACACGATGTTCTGAATGGCTTTCACCTTGGTGGGGGAACCGGACAAGCCGCATTGCTCAAGGTCGCCCTCCACATCCGCCACACTCCATTCGGTGATGTTCAGATAAGGGTATTTCTCATACAGTCCGGCATACGGGAGTTCCCGTCCTTCCTTGGTTATGGCCGCCTTCTCCTGCGCGCCCAGCGCGCGTTTATACTTCTGTACCAGCTTGGCATTGCGCGGACGGCAGGGAGCCGCCGAACCGTTTACCGTAATCACGATAGGAAGCGGACCTTCCACCGTCTCCACGCCGCCGTCGATATGGCGCTTCACGGTGATGCGTCCGTTTGCCTTGTCCACATTCAGAATCTCCTCCGCATACGTAATCTGTGTCAATCCCAGCTTTTCCGCCACCTGAGGCCCCACTTGCGCCGTGTCGCCGTCGATGGCCTGGCGCCCACCGATAATCACATCAAAATCCTTGATCTTGCGGATAGCCGTTGCCAGCGCGTAAGAAGTAGCCAGCGTGTCGGCTCCGGCAAAAGCCCTGTCGGTCAGCAGATAGCCATTGTCCGCTCCGCGATACAAGCCTTCCCTGATTATTTCGGCCGCGCGTCCCGGCCCCATTGTCAAGATTGTAATCGTAGAGCCCGGATACTGCTCTTTCAAACGCAACGCCTGTTCCAAAGCGTTCAAATCCTCCGGGTTAAATATAGCCGGCAGAGCGGCGCGGTTTATCGTCCCCTCCGCGGTCATGGCATCCTTTCCCACATTTCTCGTATCAGGTACTTGTTTTGCCAATACAACAATTTTTAAACTCATCTTTGTTTATTTTTGGTATTAGTAAATTTCTCGTTTCTCCCCGTGCAGGCCGGCCTTTCCCTTTCTCACCCCACGGGTCTCCTCCCTCGCCTCCTCATGCTCTTTTTCCCGGCACGCGCGCGGGCGAAGCTTAGCCGTGGCAAATTTAACCAATTGAATCTCTTGTACAAAGTGATTTCTGAAAAAATTGAACCCTGGCAAGCCGACAGCTTAAACAAAACCTCTTTTTCACGCGAAGCGGCAATCATCCCCTTCACCTGAAGTACCCACACCGATAAAGCGCCGCTCTGCTCAGGAGCACCCCGCTTCCGCCTCGGGCGGCTTACCATCGCCACGGCCAGCCCCATACGGTTGCGACAACTGTCGCATAAGCCTTGCAACTCCTGTCGCAATAGTCATCCAACTCCCGTCGCAATGGTCATCCGATTCCTGTCGCAACCGTTATCCGCCAACCGCCTCCCTCCCCGTCCGGTTGTTGCCTCATCCGTCATCCGAAGGAGATATGCCAAGAAGGCGACTCAGGCAGCATCCCGCACCGTCCGGCGGTCGCTGGACGGTGAAGCCAGATAGCCGCGAAAGCCGATGCACCTATCCGCATGGACCGTCCAGCGTTCGCTGGACGGTGAACGGAAATACAAGGAACAAGCAAGACATGTCCATAACAAAGGCGATTCATATAGGTTGGCAGACATAGCGCGGTCGGCAGGCACGGTGCAGGGACAAACGCAAAAGAGGCCATATCCGGTTCGCTCACCGTGATACAGCCTCTTTGGCATATTTATCAGCCGCCCGACAGGCGGGCAACCGATACTCGGATTAATTATGCCATCTTATTAATAACCCGGATTCTGTCCGAATTCTTCCGCATTATAAATCGCATCCAAAAATTCTTGAGGAATCGGACGAAGATAGTCTCTGTCCGCTCTGAAATTCGCGGCCGCGCGCTTGTTATACTTCGACAAGCGAGCTTCGAACGCATGATTACGTTTCAGTAAATACCAACGACTATATTCACCACAAAGCTCACGTGCATATTCATCATAAATATACTCCATATCTATGTTTGCCGGAGCTTCTGAAGCATGAGCGCGGGTACGCAGGACATCAATATACTGTTTGGCATCCGTCTTCCCTAACCGAACGGCAGCCTCCGCAGCAATCAGATACACCTCCGCAAAACGCATAATCGGCATATCCACGGTTTTTCTCTGTGCGTTTAAACCATAGAACTCCTCGCCCGGCATATTGAATTTGGACAATGCCGGATAAATGCTTGTCTGTCTGGTGGAAGCAGAATTATTTCCAAAATCAGTAGTCGTTTTAGCGACACCTTCCGCATCGTACAAGTCAAAGATATTATTTACGAAACAAGGATACTCCGCTCTTTCCTCATCAGTCAATTTTTCCAAAGAACAATAGATACAGTATTGCCAGTCTTCTCCTTCTACAGGATGGGCAAGAGGCAATGCAGGATGCAAGATATTTCCCTCTGTATCTTTCTGATTGATGTAGCCGCTTCCATCAGGTTTCCAAACGCCCAGTTCGTCTGTTCCGTTGTTAATCAGCTCGAAGTGTTCATAGATAGTGGTACCTTTCCATCTCGAATCAATTTCGTATGTATCAATCAGCTTATCATCAATCACTTTCGAATAATTCTGACCATTACCATAAGCGAATTCATCGCCCCGCGCAGCAATACTGTATCCGGAGTAAGCCGTAATGAATGAGTAACGGAAACGGGTATCATTCATATCCTGAGCGAAGCACTCCATCAGATATTTAGAAGGCAAGAACACATTTGAGTTAGGACGGCCGTAGATAAAGTTACTCGTCTTATCTACCAAACCTAAATCGGTATATTCACCCAATTTAGGCAAGAAATGCCGAAACACCTCGCATTGTGAATAGTTTCCACTGTTATAAGCTTCCGAATCTTTCTTCGCACCGGTTGCCACAAACAAGAATTCTTTATTATTGCGATTGTTCTTTTCATTGAAAACATCCGCGAAATCATTGTATAGATAAGCATTGTACTCATCTTTGTGCGCAATAAAATCAGTGGCTGTATCGTACGCCTTCTGCAGATAATCCACTCCATCCTCATCTTTCAAACCATACGCAGCCCCTTGGATGTAAGCACGGCAAAGAAGCCCCTTGGCTGTCTTTCTGGTTACACGACCGTAATTAGAAAAACTCACCGGCAACTTCTCCACGGCATATTTCAAGTCGGCAATAATTTGGGCATAAATTTCAGCAACAGAGCTACGAGTAGGATATAAATCCACCTCACCCGTTCCAGTACCTTTCAGAGTCAACGCCACATCACCAAATTGCTCGGTCAAAATGTAATAATAAAACGCACGCAAACAACGAGCCTGCGCCACCATTTCTTCACGTTCCGCCTCTGTCAACCCTTCCGCATTCTCGGCACGTTCGCATACAGAGTTACAAATGGCGATGGTATTCATACTAAATCGCCATACTTTCTTCAAATAACCATCACCCGGCAACAAGCCATCGTACGAATGATATCTCTGATAACTGTCCGAACGGGTAGGTTCCTCCCAAAGATCGGTTCCTCCTTCGGCAAACAGCACATAATCGCTACTTTGATACAAAGCATTGAACAAAGGTGTATAACACTGATTTACCAGGCCCTCGAAAGTCTCCCTTTCCGTCAACTTCTCATCACCGGTTACCTTATTCGGATCATACGGGTCCAAACTACAAGCATTAAATGCCAAAACAGCCCCGATACAAGCCAATTTATATATATTCTTTTTCATCTGATAACGTCTTAATTAGAATGTTAAATTTAAACCAAATACAAACTCGCTACTCAACGGGAAGTCGATGCTACCGTTCATTTCCGGATCATAGTCTTTCACATATTTATTCGGAGAGAACACGAACAGATTCGTCGCCGTTCCATAAATGCGCAAGCGGCTTACACCAAATTTCTGACAGATGGATTTCGGCAAGGTATAACCCAATGTCACATTTTTCAGTTTCCAGAACGAACCGTTTGTATAAGCCATATCCGAGGCACCCTCATAACCGGAATAGGAGGCTTCTCTCAATGCGTTGGCGGCATAGAACAGCACATTCTGGTCTTGTTCGAGCGTTGTGTCGTAGTAAGTGAAATATTCCGGAATGTTGTAGTTGGCAAAGTTCGGCTGATATTTACCTATCACCTTGTCAAACTTCATCATCTGTCCCCAACGGGCGTAGATAAAGAATGAAAAGTCGAAATCTTTATAAGTGAAAGTATTCTTGATACCTCCTGTCCAGTCGGGAGAAGTCTTGCCAATAATCATGCGGTCTTCACCTCCCAAGCCTGTGGTATAAGGATTCTCCGCAGTCAGATACACCTTTTCATTTGTATTCTTGTCATTATAGAAATACCCGTTATTATCTTTATGCACATTCGGATAAACCATCTTTACGTCACCCGGCTCACGACCAAACAACGCGGCAGTCTCACGCTCGCTCCACTGCCAAATACCTGTGACATTCCAACGATAGAATGCGTCGACAGCCTCGCCTACTTTCCAAGCTTTGTTCGCGTCCCAGCCGTTAATGATTACATCCTGGCCACCGGCCAACTTAGTAATCTCTTCCTTATTTTTAGCAAAAGTAAAGTTGGTAGTCCAAGAGAAGTTCTTCTTCACGATGTTGCGTGTAGTCAATGCCAGCTCAATACCGCGGTTTCGGGTTTCGGCAAAATTACCATCCATTCTGTACAGAGTCTTGTCATTGTAACCTCCCATAGTGTTAGGCAAATCTGTAGACATTATCACATCCTTCGTCTTGGTATCGTAGTAATCCAAAGTCAAGTCGATGCGGTTGTTCAAGAACGAAGCGTCAATACCTATATTCAAGTTATAAGAACGTTCCCAAGTAAGTAACGGGTTGGCTACATTTCTTTCGAAGAGAGTCGTGTTTACTTTCTCGCCACCCAGAGCCGTAGCACCTAATTCTATACTTGAAGTTCCCGGATAGTAACCAATGCCGGACGTAGAACCGGAAACTCCATAGCCCACACGGATTTTCAAGTTATCCAACCAACTTTGTGTCCGTTCCATAAAGCTTTCGTCAGAGATACGCCATCCCAAAGACACAGCAGGGAAACTGTCCCAACGGTTATCTTTCGCCAAACGGGAAGATCCGTCCCAACGGCAAGAAACAGAAGCCAAATATTTACCCTTATACGAATAATTCATACGGGCCACATAACCCATACTTTTCGACATCGTATAGCTGTTGGCAATGGCTTTATTGTTGGCATTATTCAATCCGTACCACAAAAGTTTATTATCAGCGATGCCGTCTCCTGACATTTTGAATGACTCGTTGCGGTCATGACTGTAAGAAGTCACACCGGTAAAGGTGAAAGCATGGTCTTCAGCTAAGGTAAAATTGTAGGTAAGGATGTTTTCCCATTTCCAGTTATATGAAGAGCTATTGGTAACCTCCCCGCTCACTTGATCGGAGCTACGCCCATTCGTCAACCATTTGTAGGAACCTTCGCCTTGGAACTTTCCAGAACGGGTGTGGCTGTAGTTACCGCCAATCTGCGAACGGATTGACAACCCTTTAATAGGCTTCCAGTCCACATACGCATCCACATAAATCTTACCAGTACGGGAGTTGTTCTTGAAAACGCCCGGTTGCTCGTCTGCCAACATGTTAGGCTCCGCCGTGTCACCAACTACAGGGTATTGGTTCAGTGTACCATCTTCGTTCCAAACCACACCCAAAGGACGCGCAAACAACGCATCTTCGTACACTCCGCCACGCGCATTCTTATTGGTATATGAAGCCTGCGCATTGATACCGGCCGTAATCCATTGATTAATCTCTTGGTCGATGCGGAAACGAGTAGAATACACCTGGTAGTTATCATTCTTGTACAAGCTCTCTTCATCCGAGTAGTTTAAAGAAAAGTAAGCCTTGGTCTTTTCCGTACCACCTGTTACCGAAATACTGTAGTTTTGCTCGAAACCGGTATTCAGCACCTCGTCTCCCCAATTAATCCATTGATTGTTGTTTACAGCATCCACGACAGCCTGATTACTGCTGAACAAATCACTCAGTTCTGTTCCCAATCCAGCTGCGCGGTTGGCATCACGAAGCATGTTCAAATAGCTTTCGCCCGAACGCATTTTCATGGTATTCATTGCTTTGGTAAAACCAGCATACATATCGAAATTGATTACAGGTTTACCAGTTGTTGCCTGTTTGGTCGTAACAATAATCACACCATTCGCACCTGCAGAACCATATACGGCCGTAGAAGAAGCATCTTTCAAAACCTCAATGGATTCGATATCATTCGGATTCAAAGTATTGATATCGCCAGGCATTCCATCAATGATGTATGTAGGGCTACCACCTGTCAATTCTTTTGAATCATCGTCATACTGCATGGAACGTACACCACGCAACTGGACACTTGACGTAGTACCAGCCTGACCGGAAGATTTAGTTATATCCAAACCTGCCACTTTACCTTGCAGCGCGTCCATAGGACGAGATCCCGGATTCAGACGAATGTCTTCACTCTTAACAGAAGTCACGGCACCCGTCAGGTCGCGTTTCTTCACCGTACCATAACCGATGACCACCACTTCATCAAGAAGCTGGTTGTCCGGCTGCATTTTAATAGAGAGAGGAGTTTTGCCAATCTGTACTTCCTGAGTCTTATAACCGATATAAGAAATTTCCAGCGTTTTGGCATTGGCCGGAACATTGAGAGAGAAATTACCGTCGAAATCGGTAATCGTACCCGTAGTGGTACCTTTCACCACTACCGAAACACCAATCATAGGCTCGCCATTTTCATCGAGAATAGAACCTTTTACTGTCTTTTGCTGTTGTACAGATTGGGTTGCCTGCACATTGTTGTTTGACACCGCAAAAGAATTCATAGGGGAAGACAGGCATAAACATGCCACTAAGCCTAAAACAACGGGAGAAGTATATTTTCTACCCCCCCCCACGCCTTTTGAAAAGACGCAATTAACTTGCTCTTTTTTCATTTTTGGTTAACAAATTTGTCAATAAGTATAGTCTCTTTTTATTTTATCAACGCAAAGCTATGTAAAATTATCGAAACATAAAAACATTTTCCGTGTGAAATAAACACATTCATCAAAAAAAAGTGCGTTTTTAACTTTTCACAGTCTAAAAACGCACTTAAGAAGCAGGAAATTGTATTTTTTTATATAATCATTTGATACGTTGTAACCAGTAAGCTCCGGCATGCTCCACATTCAGCGTATAAGTGCCGTTCACTTTTACTTTCCTTGTCAGGAGTGTCACTTCCCCACTGTGGGGATGGATATATTTTACCGCATACGTACCGGACGGCAACGAGAGTTCTATATTTCCTTCTTGCCGAGTATATGCCACCGCACCGTTCTCTCCGGCCAGCAACTGATAAGTCGAGTTTTCCTTCACCACCGGTTTCATGTGGGGCACGGCGGAAAGGAAATCTTTGTCCTCCACCGGCAACACCGGACAGGAACCTCCGCCCATCAGCACGGCCCACCCACAGCTCGGGTAGTCTTGCGCATACAGCGTGACGGCTTTCTCCGGATACCTGGTACGGTATTCGCTCACCGCCTTATAAGCTCCTTCATACCCCATCGTGCCTACTTTCATCTTACGGGCATGCTGGCGGGGAGCCATGTTCTTGCCTCCCTCGGGAGCATAGACGCTGCCGTCCTGACGATAATGCCAATAACGGATGTCAATGATATCGACAACAGCCGCGCGTTGGGGATCACTCAAAATAGCATCCTGCACATCCTTGGTCGTACTCAGCGCTACAAGGGCATGTTTCCCGGTTTCCTTTTCCCACTCGGCAATGCAGTCTATCCAGAACTGCACGAAATGCAACGGGCCGGTAAACTCTTCGCTAATCAGCTGCACCACGTTGGCATTATCCGCGAAATGATCCAGACACATGCGAATGTACTGACGGTGCAAGGCCCGACGGACCGGATGGTTGACATCATAGAACATATCGGCCACAAACACACGTTTGTCTCCGGCAAAGTTCACCGGTTCGGGGAATCCCGTATTGTTGATATTGTTGGCCGAACGCCACGGACAATCCACCCAATGCGCTCCGGCTTCAATGATGTTGTGTTGGAAATAGTTCTGATGGAACAGCAGCAGGCCTTCCGTCTCCGCCTTGTCGGCAAACTCTTTCAACCGGCCGAAGTACCAAACGTTCGGACGGGTCAGGTCATATTTGCTCATGCCTTCCCATGCCGTACCCTGTCCGCTACGGGCAAAGGGCTGTTCGTAGAACGGTGCCCACACATCCCCGTCGCGCCGGCGGATGCGTTCGTGGTCGTCACGGCGACGGTCGTACCAGAGGCCGTAGTTGTGGTCCATCACCAAACTATGGTGACGTTTCATGTTCACAATCACCGAGTCGATACGGTCGGTCAGTCCTTCGCCCTCCATATCCGGCACGAAGCGGGTGATGTGGTCGGAAGCTTTCGGCAAGGCATTATATTTGATGCTTCCGCTCCACCAGCGGACATTCTGACGATTTCCAACCAACAGGCAATCATCAGCCACCAGACAGCCGTTCTCTATGCCGTAGCGCTTCTTCGGCGCGGTCACCCGGAAAGGTTCCTTATATTTCACCTCTTTCACCGATGCCACTCCTTCGGTAGAGACCGAAGCGGGGAAAACAGCCTGGCCAATCCATCTCTGCATCGTCATCACAGGCTCGTAAGCCTCTTTGGCCATAGCCATCGCCTGTTCCACGGTAGGACTACTGGTGGGTTCTCCCTTCAGATAGAGCACACGTGTCCGGGCCGATACATCGGTGTTCAAGCGCTCCGCCAATTGGGCGTCGAACAAACTTCGGGGAGAGACGTGGCTGTCCGACGAGCCCCATTCCCCATCGCCCGAAAATTGGGCCCAGCAACCATAAGCATAGTTCTTGGCATCCGCCGCCGGAGAATAGCATTTAATCTCCGCCGCCGTACATTGCCAGAACATACTGTTCGCCGTATTCCAGCCGGCTCCGTTCTTGGCCTGTCCCAAATTGGTGAAAGCCAAATCGTTCCCGTCGATATTCACTATATCGAACAGCAAGCCACAAGCCCATGCGCCGACAGAACCGCTGAAGCCTTTCGACTCTTTCGACTGACACTGTACGAAAGCGTTCGGACCCGGAGCAGCCATGCCTGCCGAAAAGTCGTTGATACCGTATTCGGAATAGCAGCGTTGGAAGAGTGTGTGCTGTCCTAACGTGTAGAACGTACGCCGGCGCATTCCGGCAATCTCCGAAACAGGATTCGTCGCGATACAGTCTTCCACCGTCACTTTCGAGGCTTGGTGCCGCACAATCACGGCACTTCCGGCAAACTGTTTGAAATCCACGTTCCTCACCCAACAGTTCTCCGCATTATTTATGGAAACACCTGTCCAGGCATGGTTTTCATCCATCGGGTAACGTCCGTCATAGTCCGAAACGAGAGTCAGATTCTCTACGCCACTGTCGGCAACGCGTCCGGTCCAAGTATAAAGCAGGATGCTCGCCTGGCCTTCCGACTTGTTCAACGCCATGCTGAGCGGGGCATCCAACGTCACCAAATTGCCGTGAATCTCTTTTACCGAACGGTCCCAGTTCAGATCCTGATCTCCTTTTTTCCATCCCAACGCACCAATGCCTCCGCCAAATACGTCACACTTCAACGACTTGATCCATGCCACCTCGGCCGGACGATACACCATCACACGGTCGCCCGGTCTCAATGCCGAAGCGGACTTCACCTGCAACACGCAATCGTTTACCGGCACATAGTCGGAAGTCACCTCTATCGTATCCGTCACCCGATAGTCATTTGTCCCTTCGATATAGAGCACGGCGCCTCTGTCATATCCTCGTTTCACCAGCGCCGTACCGGCCTTATCGGCTCCACGCAACACGACACCGGAAGCGGTGACACGAAGCGCGTTGTCAAGATGATAGACCCCTTTTTCAAGCAATACAGCTCCCCGGAAGCCATTTGCATCGGGCCGCAAGGAGGAGACATAATTGATGGCCTTCTGAATCAAGGCACTGTTGTCGCCTTCTTCGGGCGATACATACACGGCTACCGGCACATTCGGAAGGTCCTCATTCGAATTCTTGTAACCACAATAAGAGAAATCCAGTATGCGGTTCCCTTTCGCGTCTTTCTGATACTGGATGTGTTTTCCTTCGGAACTTAAAGGAAAGGTTTGCGCTTGAAGTTGCGCAAACCCTAATGCCATCAGTACCAAACCTAAAAATGTTTTCAGATTGATTTTCTTCATTAGAACAGACTTTTACGTTTAGCCAATGTATCATAGTTGTTTTTCACATCCGTCCAGTCCACTTTCTTGGTCGGATCGATGCCGTTGATGTATTTCTCTATGTTGGTATACCCGTCTCCATTGCAGTCTTTCACCGCATCCGAAGCGTCATTCGGGTTCAAGCCGTACTTGATTTCCCAAGCATCCGGCATACCGTCGCCATCCGTATCCTGACAGGCATCGCCTTTATATTCGGGCAATCCTCCTACCTGACGCGGGTCGGTGATGATGCCGTTCTTGTACGAATCGGCAGGCAGACGACGCTTTACATACGGCGTAGCGCTCAAATATTTATCCGCGTCTTCCACATAAATGGCCTTGCCTGTCTTCACGGTCTTGATGACACGCGCATCCACCGCATCCCGTTTGGGAAACGATGCACCGGCATGATCCAATACAAAATCATAAGCTTCTTTGGCATCCATAATGGTCACGTTAGGCATTGGGAAAGGTTGGTCCACACGAATTTCAGCCATCCGCTCTCCTACACCGCCCTGATTGCCAATCTGCACACCACCAGCCCAGTTGTCCGCTGTCACTTTCTCGTTATCCCACACAACATTGCCCGTAACATACGCCTTGCCGTACCGGTCACCGAATTCCTTACTCCGGCCCGACTCCAACTTGACGATACGGTAACGAATGGGCGCATCAGGTTTGTTAGTATTGGTCATCGGACCCGGTTTAAAGTTGTTGTTGATTATGTTCAAACGGCTGGTATGGTCACCGCCGTCCACCGAACGGTTCCACCAGTTATAGGTCACATTATTGACGAAATTGAAGTCTTCATCCATACCGATGGAACAATTGCGCGAAATGTTCGACGCAAACAGATTCCGGGCAAACATACAGTTGTGCCCGCCGATGGTAGCGCCAAAAGCGTGGTTATACAGGTCGAGTGCTTCCGAAAAAATAGAGTTTTGAATGGTGATATTCACCGTAGGCAACTTATCGCCCTGTCCAGTTTCCGGATTGCGGTTATATACATGACGATAGATAGACATGTTTTCATCCAGTCCCCATGAAGCGGAAACGTGGTCAATCATGACATTACCCACCGCATTACCTCCCAACGCATCATCACGGAAAGCCACATCCTGCGCGCCACGGCGAAAACGCATATGGCGAATCACCACATCGTGTGTATCAATCAGAAACGAAGCACCGGTAACACAGACCCCGTCACCCGGAGCAGTCTGGCCTGCAATGGTAATATACGGAGCACGCACATTGATTGGTGAATTCAAACGAATAACCCCCGAAACATTAAATACCACAATACGGGCACCCCCTGTCTCACAAGCTTCACGCAACGTTCCGGGACCACGGTCGGCCAAAGAAGTCACGACTATTACTTTTCCTCCACGTCCACCAGGCGTATAAGCGCCGCCTCCTTCCGCACCGGGAAACGCAGGAATATCGCTTTTCATTAAATCTTCCGGCTTTGAAGCCCATGGCCGATACGGACGACCGTTTTCTTTTTCTTCTTTCTGCACCGTCGGGTAAGCCTTTTCCCAAGCCTGGTCCGACAGGCGATCAAATTCTGCCGTTTGTCTCGCCGCACGAGCCTTTACAGAATCTGGAATTACCGGATACTGTGCCGCCAAAGGCAACACGCAAGCCGTCAACACCATCATTGATACAATTTTCTTCATTTCTTTTACTTTTAGTTTATTCCGCCAATAGTCCTTACACAGAAGATAGAGCACGGAACATGATTGACAAACAACCGTTCCGTTTTTTTTCTCACTTCTTATCATACGGACTTGCGAAAGTCATGTTTTTAATATTAAAATGTCTACCTCAATTCTTCAATTACAGGAAATAGATGGATTATTGTATCCCAAACTCCTGTTGCTGCTTATCTACTTCTTCCAGCAACTTGCGTTTTTCCTCTTCCGAAAGTTGCGCGCCTCCCTCTTTCTTCGATATGGAAACCGTTTGTGCCGGACGATTTTCGTCAACATAACAGAAAGGTAACTCCGCAGGAATACTTTCGAATTCTATTTCAGCCGGAGCAGGTGCATGAGTTCCTTCAAATTGTACACGAGCTTTCACTTTAATCTTTCCGGCCTGTTTCGTGGAACGAATCAAGACCGGAGCCGAGCCCCATTCTACCGGACGAGGATTGGCACAAATCGATCCGTCACCAATGATTTCCCCTTCTCCTTCTACCGTAAAGACTATATTTTCTTTAGCCAACCGACGTACGTTGCCATTATCATCCGTCACCTCAGCCACTACTACAATAAAATCCGAGCCATCAGCCACTAACGGTTTATCCTGCCAGTCAACATACAGACGAAGTTTTGTGGAACGACGCGAAGGCATTTTTTTCATCGTACAAACTACCTTACCATCGACAATGCCTTCAACCAACATATTTACTTTCTGCCAGTTTTTCTGTGTATAACTATATCCGCGGGCTTCCCAAAAATCCCAAGCATCTTCAAATACCACCGGTTCGTTAGGCATACCTCCTTTACGATGAACAACCGGTTTCGTCCAAGTTTTGGTTCCATCATACATTGAAAGACGCACCGAATCACAATTACTGAAAACCACCACATCCTTATCCGAGAATTGTGTCATCTCATGCATGACATACACCATCGGACCGCTATCTGCCAACGGATGATTCAAATCGGAAGCCGTCTGGCTACGGAACATGTAATAAGCATACTTCGGCTGACGGAAACAGTCGAACAATCCTCCCCAATACGGATCAGGATGATACCCTCGCTGATGATCAAACGGATGCCACTGCGCTCCCCCGACAAACTTGCCGGTTGTGCGATACAGTCCATCGTATGTTTTTGCCAACGACAAAGCTTGCACCTTCATAGGACGTTCGCCCCAACTACGTGAAGCACGATTGTCATTATTATGCGCATACCAATCGTCCACATTCTCACCAAACTCACGGGTAAAGATACACTGTTCAGGCGCATCCGCCTTTTCATCATCCCCAGGCCAGCCATAGACTACATCATAATGCTCCTTCACTCCGGCCGAATGCATGTCGGCAGCAGCCACAGGGCGCCCAGGATAAGGATACTCGTCTTTCGTTATCTGCAACGCTTTCAATGCAAAATCTTCCGGATAACGGGTTTCATTTAAAATCGGCTCCCACATCAAAACGGAGGGATGATTACGATCACGACGAATGATATCGCGCGTATTTTGATATACCCGCTCCGCAAACTCAGGCTTTTTATTCCAAAACTGCCAACCGGGAGTTGCCACTATGACAAACAAACCCAATTCATCACAAGCATCCATAAAAGCAGGGTCTTGCGGATAATGGGCCACACGGATGATCCGGCATCCGGCATCACGCAGACGCTTTGCATCGCGCCATTGCTGTGAATTGGGAACAGCATTACCTACATAAGCAAAATCTTGATGGCGGTTGGCACCAATTAATTGGCCAAAAGGCTTGCCATTCAACCAAAAACCTTCTTTTCCTTTAAACTCACATTGACGGATTCCAATACGAGTGGTTCCACCATCTACAGAGCGGCCTTCCTCTTTCACACGTGATTCCACTCTATATAAATAAGGTGTATCCGGTGACCACAGACGAGGATTTTTTAACAAAAACTGCTGTCGGGCCGTTTTTGTCTCTCCTGCAGCGAGCGTAAGTTTCTTAGATGTTTTCTTTATGGATGTTCCATTCATATCCGTCAACATCGTCTCTATTGTCACATTCTTCGACTGCTTACCGCTGTTTTTCACATCCGTGTTGACAAATACCTCCGCACTTTCCTCGGAAATACGGTCAAAATGAACAAATACGCCACCACCAGCCACTTTACCGGCTTCTATCGCATCAGTAATGGCTACCGACGATTTGGCAATCATCCATACATCCCTGTAAATTCCTCCATGGTAGGCAAAATCTAGTGTATATTGTGTTTTACCGGGAGGAAAGCTTTTGTCGTCACTGTTATCAGTCATGACAGCTACCACACACGAATCGCCAGCCTGCACACCTGCTCCCGTTAACGATACAGTGACAGGCAAATAACCTCCCAAATGCTCTTTTACCAACTTCCCGTTCACGTAAAACTTCTGTTTTCCCATAATAGCTTCAAAATGCAGCTCCAATTCCTTGCCCGCCGTTTCTTTCGGTGCGATAAAATACTTGCGATACCAGGCTATGCCCTGATAATTGCGGCAACCGCTTGCCTCTGCCGGCATAAGTTCCACGGTATGAGGCGTAGAAACCACAGCCCAAGAAGAATCGTCAAAACCGATCGCTTCGGCATTCACTACATCTCCTTTATGAAAACGCCAACCAGGATTAAAATCATACACTTGCCGCCCACTCCCTTGCAAAGGAATGAATCCGGCAACCGAAATTTCCTGACGGGAGTGCTCTTCCGCCATCATAAAACCCGGAAAGCATAACCAAATCAGGATAGTTAAAATATTCTTCATATACATATACTTTTAGATTCTTTATACATGGAGGATAATCCTTTTTATTATCACATGACGGTTCATTTCTCCCATTCAGGATTCACTACCACATCTTTTTTACGCTCTTCCGGAGTCACTTGAAGTTTGGTTACTTTTCCATCCTTCAACTCGGCCTCTACTACGGTTTGTCCGAGAGCATAAAGCTTGAAATGTACATTCCATGCTTTCGGCCATGCAGGGAAAAGTAATATCCGGTCACCATTTGTCTGCATCAGCATTTCCTGCAAACCAATCATGCCACTACCACCCCAATTATGATCAGGCGTCCAGTCAAAACCCGGTCCCCAAAATGCCGGAAAACGATGTGGCCCATCTGAAAGCTTCTCCCGATTCAGCCGAACAGCGTCATCAGTCAGTCCTAAACATGCCGCCCAAATATTATCCTGCTTCCATCCTTTGGAAGAACGAAATTTCAAAGCGTCCGGATCGTATAAATACGTATTCAACGCCACTTCCAACTCTTTCGGATTCTCCATTGTCACCCCATATATACGCCAAGGGAATACAGGATAAAGCTGTGAGGTTTCCACATTATTGATACGCTCCCACGTTTTGGCCGGCGCAATCATCTCTTTCCCATCCAGTATACGGAAAGGTATCTCCGGAATGCGTGCCAACATTTGTTTCCACTTGTAAACGACTGTATCAAAAGACATACCTTGCGAACTTCCGGCATCATTCTGTTGGCACACGGAAGACAAAGCCTCCTTCGAGGTATTCGGAACATAATTCGCTACCGTCTTCTCTTTCAGCTCAATATATGTTTTCAAGACAGTTTGTAGAGCAGCAATGGTAGAAGAGGCATTATTGGCCATTTTATACGTTTCACATCCGGAACCAGGAAACAAAACAAGTTTACCTTCTTCATCAAGCGTTTTAGATCCCCTACGGGAGGCCAAAAACTGATAATGCTCATCGAAAAAGGTCAATGCGCTTTCTATCAACGGTACATAACGGGTAATATCTTTTCCGGCATAACGATGTGTTTCCAGTATCATCTGGCAGAACTCCAATACCGTATCCCACTCATACTCCAACCATGCATTGTATTCTACACCCTTGTCAAACCAATCCGGACGCTTCATCCCATATTCTACCATATTAGGAAGGCCAAATAACTCTATCTGTTCCGCAAAACATCCGCCGGCATGATTCCAGTAGAACTTGCTGCGAAGTTCTGCATTCTTCAGCATTCGATTGTAAAATTCAAACTGAGAAGGCATCATGTCAAAATCACCACTCTTGAGCATAGGCCAATAGACCAAACGTTGGTTTTGAGCCGTCATCGTGCCCCCACCCCAATTACGGTAATCGGGAGTAAAGGTTTGCTTTTCATCTACATAGATAGGATCAAATGTAAACAGACCACCGTTAAATTTGGTAGGTTCCGTTCCATAGGCATTGCAACCCAACATATAACGGAACAACGTATAATTACGGGCTAACGAAAAAGCCTCCCCGTCAGCCGAAACAAAACTACGTTGCCAAAAGGCGTTCCACCAAGCACGTGAAGCCTTTCGGTCCTTCTCTGTCCGAATGGAAGATTCCGTATGTACCAAGTCCTCCTTCCACTTCCGTACATCCGGAGTTTGCTCTGTGTGAAGCGTGATAGTCAAGTGACATTTCTTTAGGGGTTTAGAAGAACGGAAGTTCCATGAACGATAATCCGTACCGGCATACGTTCCCTCTGAGGTCCCGATGTATTCCAACTGCTCACTTCTCATTCGTCCTCCAAAAGTCAGATTAGCCAAAGGATTCCATAATTGCCCTTTCACTTCCTCCATCCCCTGTATCGAAACAGTGCGGTCGAATACCGTTTGTAACGGATTCCGGTGATAAAACCAAACAGAACCATCCTCTATGCACACTGAATCTTTTGAAGTAACCAATCCTTTTACTGATGACCATTTCAGTGAATTTTGGCGTCCTTCTCCTTTACGGAGGGGTCTGTCGGCATAACGCCAGTTTTCATAGGACATCTCACAAACAACGGGCTTTTTGCTTTCGCTTTCCACATGAATGACCGGACGATACACATCGGCCCACAAACAGATTTTAGAACCATTCAAATAGATCTCCACATATCCATCCTTCAACTTTAGAGTCTGCCGGAAATCCTTTTCTGCTTTATCCCCAATCTTCAAACGTATACGTCCTTGCTTAAGCAAAGTATTATGTTCATCATACGTTCCGCTTCGACCGAAATAAAAAAGAAGTTCTCCATTCTCTACCCACACATTCATCCCTATATCCCCACCTCCACAAGGCATGGATTCGGAAGAGTTTTTACTAAAACTTGTCCACGAAAAATCTGCAGGTTGTCCCCATGTCAATAGGGTTCCACAGAAGTAGAGAAGCCATACTACTATCTGTTTTCGCATGATAACTATTTCCTTTTATTATTTCTACCTATCTGGTTTCTATTTCTTTATCGGACGCTCATCCGGCCAGTCATCCGATCGAAATGAAGAGACAGGCAATCCATCCCCACCGAACAAATCTCCTTCGGCATAGTTTTCAAAAGCATACCGAACGGCCACAGGATGAGGGACTTGTTCACTTTTCACATAAACCTTACTACGCTGAATCCAAGCTTTTGCCGGATAAAAGATCCTATCCGATCCAGCCACTTTAAACTGGCTGGATTCAAAACTATGCTTTCCACAAATCCACATCGGGGCTCTTTCAAAACTAACAATCACCGTATCATTCTGTATTTCCATGGATTTGTAATAAGGACTGTCTCCGGAAATACCTTCCATACCATACGTTTTATTCAAAGCCAATAACGCCAACCGCTCACCGGGAGTACGCTTGTCGTAAGGATGAATTCCCTCTTTAAACCCTGCATCCATCAATACGGCCATCCCTACATTAGGTACCATATGTTCAACTTGTGACTGGGCCTCACGCAAATAGGCAGAATTGATAATCTCTTTTCCTCGCTCTGTAATCAGCCCATAATCATAGGGGGCTATCTGACAATAATAAAACGGAAAATCTCCCTGATTCCATAGCCGTCTCCATCCTTTAATCAAGGTCGAGAACATTTCGGCATAAGTATGGGCACGGTTCCAATTGTCTTCTCCTTGATACCAAATCACTCCTTTCATGGAAAGCCCAATCAACGGGCTCAGCATACCTTTGAACAATACGGTAGGTGTTCGATTCTTCGATTCTATTTCTCCTTGTGCCTGAGGTATTTTTGCCGCAGCCTCCGGAAAAGCTTTCAACATATCTTCATTCATCCAGGCTTCACAGGCCGAACCGCCCCATGCTGCTACAATCAGACCAACCGGGACCTGCAAAGTTTCTTCCAACTGACGTCCAAAAAAATAGGCCGTAGCACTAAACTCCCGAACAGATGCCGGATTAGCTTCCTGCCACTGCCCGGTTACATCCTTTGCCGGCTCTGTGGAAGAGTAACGTTTTACTGTGAACAAACGTATATAGGAGTTTTTACTCTTCAATGCAGCCATATTGGCCCCCTCCACAGGTTGATTCTTAAAGCCTTTCATGGGCATTTCCATATTACTTTGTCCGGAACAAAGCCACAGTTCGCCTACTAACACATTTTTTAGTGTAAGCACTTTTCCATCACTGAAAACAATTTCATAAGGCCCTCCGGCTTCAGGAGTAGGAATGGATAATTTCCAATAGCCTGATGCGTCCGACATGGTCGTATAACGTTGATGATCCCAGCCCGGAATCACGGTAACCTGTTTATGAGGAGTAGCTGTTCCCCACAAATTCGCATGGGTCTGCTGTTGCATGACCATGTTGTCTGCAAAAATCGCCGGCAACTTTATTTCAGCCTTCACATTCAAAAGGAGTGCACAGAAGAAAAACAGTGCAACCATCCTACCTATACAAGTACGTATTTTCATGTTTTTCATTTATTTGTTTTCACTAACTTTACCGGACCTAACAAACCCGCAGGAAGTAATTTTTTTTCTGCCAAACGATAATTACCATTTGTCCAAATACCTTCATAAGGTGCTTTTCCCTGATCGGCCCCGTTTAAAGCATTGGCCCACGAATTGGTGACCTCTATTTCAACCGCATTCGTTCCTTTCCTCAAAGCTTTAGTGATATCTACTTCATAAGGAGCCGTCCAGGCAATGCCACAATCCACCCCGTTTATTTTCACAGCAGCTACGTCATATAAAGTTCCTAACTCTAACATGACTTTCTCACCTTCTTTTCGTGTTGGCTGTGTCCAAGAGAATTCACCCATATAAACGGCAGTACCGGAATAATAACGTATTTTTTCGTCAGCTTCCTTCACCCAATCAAAAAGGTCTTTCCGCTTCATCTCCTTATCTATTGATTCAAAACGAACCGTCCACTCTTCCACCGGCAAAAGTTCTTTTTTACTCCATACAAACGCGCCTTTTTCTGTTTCTTTAGTCGGTTGTCGGAAAACAATGAAAGCCGACTCTCCAGCATTCAATTTCATGGTGACTTCCGTTCTGTTTTCATGAACTTTCCAAGCAAATTGCTCTGTAATCTCTCCCGTCATCGGATTCCACCATTCCGGCAACATTCCCTCTATCCGGAAAGAAGCGGTAAATTCACGAGACGCATTTTCCTGATTAGAGATAAAATAAACATCCGTATTTTCCTGCTCGTTACGACGATGTGTCCAAGCGACATTCTCCGGAACCATCACATCCCGTTCCAGACCGTAAGCGGAGAAGTCCTCTTGTGTATAAGGCAACTCAGGTATCACCACACCTGCCTGACGCAGAAGTTCCACTTTTGCCTTCACTTCATCACTCATTTTATTATTGGGATTCATCGGACGCTCCAATGGTAAAACCAATACTTTATACGAAGCACCACCCGGCAAAACCATACGTCCGTCTTTTACTTCCGCCAGACGCAATAAAGCATCCTTGTTGAATGAGTCATAAGCATATCCCCTCATTGGATTCACCCAATCTTCCGGATCGGCCATATTAGCAGAATGCGCTACGCCTACCGGCATGACTCTCAACGGTTCCCCAACGTTCGCCAAACGGACTTTCTCACTTCTCACCCTCTCTTCGCCATAAATCCCGGGCAAGGAAGATACCAACCGGTCGGGTAATATAGCCCGACGCGGCATCTCCTCACCAGTAAAGACCGCAATATCTGTTACCGGTACTCCATATTGCAACAATGCCTGGCAACGGGTAATATAATCAACCAATCCCTTTCCACCATTCTTCCACCACGTATTATCACGCTGGAAAAAGAGTCCGATACCATCCAAGGTCATACCCGGTTTTTTATCCAAATAAGGATTATGCACATATACATGGAAAAAAAGTTTATTGAGACCCAAAGCGTAATTCCGATCCAATACAGGTTTCAACATTGCAGGAGTTTCGTCCCACATACCTCGTACTGATGTGAACCCTTCTGCCTGAATAATATGTTTTCCGTACACATGTCCACCACTAATGGCATCCAGCATGTCGTTCAATTTATCATGCGTAGGACTTCTCAACCAAAATTCTCCCATCGGGCAATCCACCTTCCGATAATGGAGCATACCATCACTTACCATCGTAGGAGCCACGCTTTCGCCCGCAAATCTGCAACCAAGTTCTTTAGCCCCATCCGCAAACACTTGATAAAAGACATTGTCCACCAGTTCTGCAATGGTAGTCCGGACATCACGCAACACACGCTCCGAAGTTTCCACATCATCCATCGGAATACCTGCCAGAAGAGGCAAATAAGGCATTAATTCATATCCTCTCCGTTTTTCAAACTCCTCCGCAAAGTTGCTACTCCAATTCTGGCTTCCACATTCCCAACTATCTATATAAGTATATTTCAAGACTCTATGTGCCAAGTCTGGCCCCATTTTCGCAAAGATCTTACCAAACCAGTTATCAAATTGTTTACGCACAGCCAATGCGTTGAATTTATCACATTCCAAACCTTTTCCAGCGCCTCCTGTGGCATTGATATGTCCCGTAGAAGTATGCCCCATACGAAGAACACACCATTTTCCATCCGGTAAGGTAGCAGAAAGCATACCGTTTTTCATACCTTTGGTAAGATCCAATACCTCTTCCTTTTTAATGCAATCAGCAAAAGGAAGTTCATCCGATGGAGTATCGGCAGCCACACGCCAGACCAATCCAGCTTTACCTTCCCATTGATGCAATCGGGGTTCCCCATGCAACAGAATCTGCTTGATTTTCAAATTCGGCTTCCATTTTGCCGCATCCATATCTTCACATCCCGGTTCACTTCCCTCCGGTGTCCAATAAAAACGGAAAAAACGGGCCGTGGTAGCCGGTATCGAATGGGTGGACTGCTCATCTGTATTCTGCCATCCCTGCCGCGCAGGAACCAATTGCTTTACCGTATAAAAACGTTTTCCATCCTTACTGGCCATCACTTTCAAACGATGGGCTTGATAATTGTTTCCATTCAATATGATTTCAATATTGCGACATGTAACCGGAGTCTCATATCCATACTGAATCCAACATGGCTCGGAAGAACGAATCACTCCAGCCTCATCTATCGAAACCGTTTTTCCCGGGTTAGCGACTTCCCCCCAATTTCCACAAGTTATTTTAGGCATTTGTGTAATCTTTTCCCCTTTCACCGGCAAAGCGAATAGGGCTATATCTTCATAATAACCCTCATAATTTTTCGGCATAGGAAGCTTCAAGTTCTTTACATACCCTCCCGAAACAATCGTATCACTGAATACCACCTTTTGCATGGATTCTTCCGGAGTAATCCACGGTCCTCCCGCCAAAGCAAAACCATCGCAAATATGCACGCCCAGCTTCAGCCCTAATTTATCGGCTTGTTCCATTGTATAACGGAGCAATTTCCACCATTCAGGAGAAAGTTGCGTGGCCTTTCCCTGATACTGTTCGCCTTGTTCCACAGACTTAATGAACACGATATAAGCACCTCCTAGGCCGATCTCTTTCATCGCCTCCAAATCGGCCTTGATCCCTTCCTCGCTTACCGCTCCGTACATCCAGTACCATAACGTCCAAGGCTTAGCTTCCTCAGAGGGGGTGATAAACTGCTGTAGCAACGGACGCACATCTCTGCTATCCTGCATGAAACCTGCGACAGAAAGTTTCTTTTCCTTTTCCAACTCGGACAAAGTGGAGTCCGATAAATGGAAAAGTATTCGTGCCGAGGCCTGCCACACAAACAAGACAAACCACCCCAACACAAATCCCCATTTTTTAACTATATTATCACTCATTTTTCACATCAATTATTCAAACCGCAAAACAATGCGACCGTTTTGCGATCCGTCCACCCATTTAGCCTGCGAAGATGGGCCAATTAAATCTGTCGTATTCACTTTATTACGCACAGGAGGTATCACTTTCATGACCGCAATACCCGTCTTGGGAAGCGTGTAAAGAATATGATCACGTCCATCACGGGGTTCGTATATACCAATATAGCTTTCAGGAGTTTCATTCTGAATACAGATGGTTCCATCCTGTGTTCTCAGATTCATCCATGAAACATGGGCAAAATAGCCTTTGAATTCAGGATAAGTGAAGCTTTCTGCTGGAACCGGGTCATTGTAATCATTCTCCCATAATCCATATTGAGGACCATGCAGACGATTCTGCCATACACGATACGGGCCATCTCCTACCCAGCATTTGCTTATTACTTTCTCTTCCGGATAATCGAACTTCACTCCCATTAAATCTACCACACCACTAAAATTATAAGTAAAATCCAATATAGCCGATCCATCTGGAGCTATGGTCCATCGGGCTTTATCGAAGCAACCAAGCCGGTAAGTTGCCGTCACCACCACTGTGTTTCCTTTTTCTTCTACTTCCAAGCCGACAAACTTGCCCACATCTTCAAATTCTTCATATTGTGTTTTCTTTTTTTCTGCATCTTTATCATCGTGGTTGTAGAACTGATCCATAGAACGGTCTGCACGACGTGCGCAAATAAAACGTGGACCATCTTTCAAGTCTATGGTCTTGCCATTCAATACGACACCTTTTAACTGGCCGATTTTTTTACAAAAAATATAAGTACGCCCATTGGCAGTCACTGTCAATTTTTGGCTATCTTGTTGACAAATCGGCTTGCTGCCTTGGTTACTTTGGGCAATTTCCTTTTGTTGGTAAGTCAGCGGATAGCTCCAAGTAAACAATTCATTTCCATACATATCAATGGCTGTAATCTGTAAAGCATCCGCTTCGTCCTTGATATATGGTATCTTTACAATTCCTGTACCATGAGGCGCCACATCACAACCTTTCACCTCTCCTTGTGCCAATACTTTCACATCGCCTTTCTCATTGTATGAAGGGAACTGAACACGCTTCCAAACAAAACGGCAAGAATTCAGATTCAGGAAGTCATAACGATTTTCCACCTGAAGTGTCCCATCAAAATTCGAATCTATATGTTTGTTCATAATTTGTACCGGACACCAAACCTCCTTAACGGTCCAGTAACTGCCTTCTTTCTCATGATGAGGACCGACAATACCATCAGCACCGTAATTGCCACAGTTATCAATAAAGCCGTCCATGTCCACCCTTTTCACGCCTTCATCGGCCAATACCCACAAGAATCCACCGACACAACGAGGATGTTTACGCATCATCTCCCAATAATCGTACAAGCCTGCGCCATGACCGCCATCATAAAGTCCATGCAAAAATTCGGTAGGCATAAAAATTTCCGGCTTACGCATGTAATTCTGACTCTCCCCATACGAACGGTAATGCATCGTTTCGAATCCTCCGAAATTACCTTGCGGATGCAATACAGGACGTTTTTGTGGATCATATTTATGAAATTCGCCATTCAATTCATCATTCCAACCTTTTTCATTGCCATTGCTCCACCAGATGATACACGGATGGTTCACATCACGTTCCACCATCTCTTTCACCAACTTTTGTCCCACAACGGTTTCATGCTTACCATGCCAACCAGAAAGTTCGTCCATCAAATAGAGGCCAAGTGAATCGCAAGCCTCGTAAAATTCAGGATCAGCCGGATAATGTGACAGACGTACGGCATTCATATTCATACTCTTTATCAGCAACACGTCTTCAATATTCTTTGCCTTACTCAACGTACGACCGCTTTCCGGACGGAAACTGTGACGGTTTACACCTCGGATATTCACCCGGACACCGTTGATATACAATCCATCGCTTTCACGCACCTCAATGGTACGAAAGCCGAACTTCTCAGTCTCTCGATGCAACACTTTACCAGAAGTGTTCATCAACGTAAACTGGGCACAATACATATTGGGTGTTTCGGCCGTCCACAAAGCCGGATTCTTTACTTTCAACTGAGCAAGACACTGGTCACTACCCGTTCGAATAGGGTTTGTACTCTCAGCCACTTTTTTTCCATTTTTATCAAATAGCACTGTTTCCACCGAAGCATTTTCCACCGCTGTATTCAAATAGCAATGAGCGTTGAATGTACCATCCGCTTTAGCGTCAATAGCCACATGGTGAATATTTTGTGCCGGACGCGCCAACATAAACACCGGTCGGAAAATTCCTCCAAAATTCCAATAATCGGCACGGCGTTCGGACAAATTGACTCCTGCATTCTCACTTTCTTTGCTGACCGTTACTTCCAATACATTTTTCTTTTTTGGCCCAAAAAAAACACGATCACTAACATCATAAACAAAACGATAAAAAGCCCCCTGATGCATCGAACCGGCTTTCCGGCCATTTATTTTTACCTGTGTATCCGTCATGGATGCTTCAAAAACCAGTTCCACTTGTTTACCGTTCCATGATTCCGGTAATTCAAACTCATATTTATACAGTCCTTTCTCACTGGCAACGCCCTCGGGAAAAGCTTTTCCATAAAATTTCATACCATATTGGTATGTACCAAAGCCTTGAAGTTCCCAGCAAGAAGGAACTCCTATTTTGGTCCATTTTCCGGAATTATTACCATCGGTACACATAAAATCCCATTGTACCATATTATCGCATCCTGTACCTGAAAGGTACTGTTTTTCCGTCTGCACAGACGACTGGGCAAACAATCCGGTCGACAACAACAGCGAAAAGAGCCATGTCACAATTTTCTTCATATTATCAATTTTTAATTATTTTCTCTATTATTTACACGGGCTAAAACGAATTTTCAATGTATGTTCCGTTTTAGATATAGAATATTTTTTCAATACCCCCGGTCCACAACTACTATTTCCTAATCCCAATACAGCAGCATCCAAATTCAGAAAGACTGCTTCACGTGGCTGCAAATCACAATCATGTCCGGCCTTATACAAATCATCTACCGAATAAGGCAAGGCTGAAGCTGAGAACGGCTTCTCCAATGTCGTAATCTTTACACCAGTCCCCTTTCGGTCTGTCAAAGACAGCATGACTACCGATTCCTTGTTTCCAGAATCTTGGGGACGGGGATAATGGATATATTGCTTATCGACCGTTGATTTCCAAAGTCCAATCTTGGACGCAGCCAAACGGTCGGGATAATTTTCATACGGGCCATAACCGTACCATGTAAAATTGACAAGCGATTTATCTGCTACCCAAGCACTTCCTAAACGAGGAAGTTCAGGCAAATTTCCTTCAGGTAGATAAGTCTGCTTCAAATCCATGGTACCATCACCGTAAATCGTATACAGACTTGTTACCAAAATACTACCCGATAGATAATTATATCGTTGAATTGTTTTTACTTCCACTTTGTCTTCAGCAATTTGCTTCCATGTCAGCTCCGTTGATGAAATATCCGGAGCCTGCATTTTATTTTTTTCCCAATCTTTTGCCAGCCAGTTACCAAAACTCTTGTCATTATCAGTCGGAGCACGGAATGCTTGGAAATAATTTGCCGGTCCATCACCCTCCGCATGAAAAACTGGTCTGCCATGATAACTAAGCGACATCAACACTGCATTCGTTTCACTCCATTCAACCGAAATGTTTTTACCTTTCACCCAAACAGCAGAACCTTCTTTATAGACATTCAATTTGCCTCCGAGTTTAATTTCCGACACAGCCATTTGAGTTAAATTATCTTGAATGGTCAACTGTTCCATAGCTACTTCATGCCCGGCCTTTGCCCAATCACAATCGTTCTTCAAACGAATGGAAAGAGTTAAACGTACATCATCCTGAACCGATTCTATTTTTTTCATTCCTTTCGCTAAGGACAATGAAAGTATTCCTTTCTCACCGGGATTCACTTGAGGAAGTTCCACTTCTCCACTCTCCATCAGTTTCCCATTACTATGGATTTCCCATACACACCGATAACCAGAAAAATCAGTATGGTGGTTATGATTCATCAACTCAATCTGACATTTCTTTGTATCCGGATGATAAGAAAGCAATTTCATATACACCGGTTGATACACTTTCTTCACTTCCCAATATTTAGGGTTCAGAGTCCGGTCACAAAAAACGACTCCATTCAGACAGAAAGATTTCAGATTAGGCTGGTCGCCAAAGTCGCCTCCATAAGCCACCTGTGTCCGTCCATCGGGTAAAGTACGGACGATTCCCTGATCTACCCAATCCCAAATAAAACCACCCAACATGCGCGGATGACTGTATATCTCTTCCCAATATTCACGGAAATTACCCAAAGCGTTACCCATGCAATGTGCATACTCGCTAGTCAAGACCGGACGATCGTCATTAGTGCATAAAGCTATGGATAGTAACCGTTCCCAACGGGCATTCTCCGCCCGCTCCTTATCCTCGCCTTCCTTAATACCTGGATTCAGATATTCGTCCTGTACCCGAGGATAAAAACGGCTGATGACATCTACGGTAGATGGATCTGGAGCACCATCTACCCCCTGAGCGCCCTCATAATGAATAGGCCGAGTGGGATCAAAATCACGCAACCAGGCAGAAACGGCCGCAAAATTGGGGCCGTAACCGCTCTCGTTACCCATACTCCAAAATATGATACAAGGGTAATTCTTGTCCCGTTCGGCCATCCGAATGGCCCTATCAAGAAATGCAGCATGCCAATCCGGCACGCTCGCCAAAGTTCCTCTTAATCCATGCTCTTCTATATCAGCTTCATCCATTACGTATAACCCCAAAGAATCACACAGTTCATACCACCTAGGATGGTTGGGATAGTGGCTGGTACGCACGGCATTCATATTACACTGTTTCATCAGTAGAATATCCTGAATCATCCGTTCTTCCGACATCACACGGGCCGTATAGGGGTCATGCTCATGCCGGTTCACTCCTCTAAAACGGATGGGGGTTCCATTGACCAGTACTTGCCCTTTTTTCACTTCCACACTGCGAAAACCGACTTTCGAAACGACTCTCTCCACCACCTTACCGGAAGCATCCTTCAACGAAAGTTCCAGTGTATACAAATAAGGTGTTTCGGCTGTCCAACGTTCCGGCTGCTTGATAACCGTAGTGATGCGCCCCATCTTCCGAGGCCCGCGTTGCGGATACCACTCATTCATAAGGGAAGCTTTATGATCTAAATCTAAAATAGGTTCAATAAAAACTTCCCCTTGAAAAACTTCTTCCCCTTTCGCATCTTTCAGCGTAGCTTGTATCTGATACCCTGTTCCCCGTTCTTGATGATAAACGCTGAATTGAGGATCTATTTGTAATGTAAAATCCCGATAATCCGCATCCGGCAAAGTACGAACGACAAAATCGCGCAAATGCACATCCGGCGTATGAAACACAGTAATATCCCGATGGATTCCACCAAAACGCCAGAAATCTTGATCTTCCAAATATGAGCCATCGCTATAACGGTATACCTCCACAGCTATTTGGTTTACGCCAGCTTTTAAATAAGGAGTTATATTAAACTCAGAAGGTTCCATACTACCTTGGCTGTAACCTACTTTCTGTCCGTTTATCCATACATAAAAAGCACTCATCACTCCATCAAAACGGAGAAAAGTCTGTCCGTCCTTTTCCCATCCGACAGGTAACGTAAAAGTACGCCTATACTGCCCCGTAGGATTGCGCTCCACATAAGCCGTATATTTTTCTTTTGGTGTATCCATAACCCGTGGAGGGTCTATTTTAAAGGTATAACCAGCTGACGCATAAATAGGTGTTCCATAGCCGTTCACTTCCCAGTTGGCAGGCACAGAAAATTCTTTCCATCCGGCATCTTCAAAATCCGCCCGATAGAAATCATCTACTTTCCCTTCTGGTGTAGGCGACCAATGAAATTTCCACGTCCCGTTCAACAAAAAAGAACGATCTCCTTTCACCGTACCATAGGGAATGAAAGCTGCCCGAGCCGGTTCTCTATTCTGGTAGAGAACATGATTATTTTCCCAATCGTGAGACTGAGCCAGTGTCATCATCCAACAACAGCCCAACGCACATCCTGCCATATACCATTTCTTCATACTCATCTTCATTGTAATCCACTACTCGGATTGATTCTATTAATTATCATAAATTCATTTTATTTTTTTCTTTCGTTTTTACCACTCCAAATCAACTATATCTCAAATAGTTGACATTGAGAATCGTCCTTACCACATTGCAAAACATACCTCAAAGCCCTTTACAAAAGCCACTTTTAACGCATGGGTATCACCCTCCAAACGGAGGGAAACCTAAGTTAATTGGACATCCCAATAGTTTATTGCACATCTAAAGCGTCAAAAGAGAGTTGATCCATATTCTCGGCAGACAAAATCACTCTATAGGTACCTGCATTAATAAAACCACCGGTGGTCGTACTCATCATACGCCATTTCTCCGGTGTATCAGGGAAAGTCAACATGTCATCCTTCAACACGCTCCCGTTCGACGCTATCAACTTTAAGTTTACCAGAATCGGCTTCCCGCTCTGGTTCATGAACTTAAATCGCAAGGCATAAACTTGCGCCAGTCCAGTAGTAATGATCCATTCTATACTATTTTTCTTTCCTGCACCAAAGAACACACCGGTCTGCTTTTTAAACTCTTTCTTCTCGAACTTCCCTTTCAGCAAGGCATCTTCCGCCTCATACGTCACACTGGCACGGGCATTTTTATCCTCCGGCAGCAGTTCCTTCGGCATTTTCTCCATTACATCCTTGTCCACTTTCTCCCAACTCCAGGAAGAAGAAATTTCCTGCAAAGAAGCCGATGGCGTTTTCGAAGCAATGGCAATGGCCGAAATCAGCGCTTGCCCAGCTTTTACTTCCGGAAAGTCAATCACCAACTGTCCGCCTTTCACATCAACTTCCACTACTTTCTTCAAAGCACTGTCGTGGCCAGCTTCCGCCCATATATCCAAATTATCTATTACTCTCCTTCCATTCGCAGCCACATCGAAAATGCGAAGCCCTTCACAATCGGTTCCGGCACCGCCTCCCGTACCATGCCATGGCTCCGTGAAATAAAGTTCCAACCGATACATACCATCAGGAAGCTGAAAACGATAGTTCAGTTTGTGGCGTCCGAAACGAAATGTCTGAAAAAGTTTCCAATCACGAGTTCCCCGTATCGGGTCGTACGTTGCACGCTGACTAGCTTGGTAAGGAGAAAACTCCTTAAAATCTTCCGCCCAAGAATGCGAATATGTGGAATCATCCGTCGCCCATTGTTGTCCGAACTCATCGATATAAGCATCTCCTCCACAATTGATACGATATAGGTACGAATACCCCTTTTCTCCCTTCAACAGAGAAGTCGGTTCTTTATATAAAGCCTCAAAATGAGGTGCTCTTTCCAAACTATCCAATACAATCACATCTTCGGCAACCGGTTTCCCTTTATAATAGCCTACAGCACGAAGTACATTGTAACGAACATCACGATTCTCCCACATGAAATGAGTGCCCACGCCGTGATTGACTTTGCGCCCCAAGAAAGCGTCCTCTGTCGCATCATTATAAAGGAGTACCGAATCGCAATTACTATACACCTCTATCGTTGCCCGACGGCGGTTTTTAAAACGATTGGGCCACGTGTGCGACACGATATACACCATCGGATCTTTCTTTGCATCCGTATAATTGGCGCGATACATGTAATAAACATCCAAAGGTTCTTCCCAAGGAGTGGTCAATCCCTTATAATTAAACGGTCCTACTTTGTCAATCATCCGATAAGCCTCATCCGGCTGACATCGTCCCGGGTTATCATGACTACTGAATATCCATTGGAAATGTCCGCACAAACTATCTTTCGCCTTTTCAGCCAAACGTATTTTGGTTTCCATCAATTGGCACATGCGCTCCTCACTCCACGGAGCTTTCGGATCGAAATCTCCCGGTTCCGTATGGAAATCTATACTGCGCCACGCACCGTATTCACCGTTAAGGAGCTGATTGGGTTGCGACAACTCTTGGTCATACTTGCATACATCCCCTCCATACGTTCCACTCCAATTCTGTATGACATTCCAGTCAGTTCCTTCGCCCCCGTTGCAGGTGGTAATGACACGCATATTGTTCGCCGTAGGGTCCATTTCCCGGATGATTTCGCTACACTCTTGTGCAAACTCACGCGGCAACGTACTCTCATTTTGCAATCCCCACATCACTATCGACGGAGAATTACGACGTTCCTTCACCCATTGACGAAGCAGTTTCTTGAAATTTTCCCGGAACTCGGGAGTATCATACCAAATATGAGCAGAGAACTGAGTCCAAAAGAGGATTCCGTTTTTATCCCAATACGTCTGATAATCCAGATGATGAGGCTGATGTGCATCACGAAAAGCATTGAAGCCGGCATTCTTTATCTGTTTCACCCGAGCAGCCACCTGTTCTTTGCTGAAAGCATGGCTCTGTCCGAACTGGTGTTCATACTCACACACACCGTTTAAAAACACAGGTTTTCCATTCAGATAGAAACGTCCATCCCCATCCTGACGTTTTACCGGCCAACTAATCGTCCGGATACCAAACGGAGTCATAATCTCATCTGTCGTCTTGGTGTCACGCTTAATCATGGAAACCAGCTTATAGAGATAAGGACATTTCGTATTCCACAGAATCGGATTCTTTACGGAAGCTTGTTGCTTGATAACTTTTGTTTCACCAGGAGTCAAGGTTACTTTCTCTACCAGACGAAAGACCTGCGCCCCATCTTCATTACAAAACTTATTCACCAACTCCACGTTTTCCTCTGTCTTGCCATAATTTTTTATTTCGATTTCCATCCACACGGTTTCGGCTTTGTCATCATTCCAAATGTGCACGCCAAACGGCTCTATGCGAATTTCATCGGTAGCTTCCAATGTCACTGGGCGGAAAAGCCCAAAGGGTTGGGAACCTTCACTGAATCCCCATTCCGAAGAACAACCTCCACATACCCAAGGCATATCAGCAATCATCTCAGGATGTTCCGCCTTTACTTCCAACCGATTGACTTGTCCTAATTTCAAGGCTTCCGTCACATCCAATGTCAAAGTAGTACGCCCCACAGGATGACGACCGAAATCCACCCCGTTTACCCGAATAGTGGCATACGTACCAACCCCTTCGAAACGTAAGAAATAACGTTTTTTTCCTACCAATTGCGGCACAGTAAATTCTTTCTCATACACAGCTGTTCCATGCAGATTACCATGCACCAATTGGCGGTATCCATAGTAATCATCCCAGTTGTGGGGAATGTCCACCATCCTTGGAGACAACCGTTTACCTGGCAGTTTTTCATCCACCAGCCAAGTTTTCCAGCTTTTATCCAAATCCACCGATACCCTTTTATCCTTAGAAGGACGTTTAGGAAAGTGCACAGCAGAACGACCCATCGGCTTACTCGTCGCAACCGCAATGCCACGCTGTTCCGCACTATTCACCGCACAATAGAAATGATACACCACTCCATCATGCTTTACCACAAAACTTTTATGAGCAAATAGTTCATCATACTCTTTAGTCGGATAAACCAGATCATCTCCTTGCCAATCGTCCCACGTAAGCAGGTCATAACTGCAAGCAAAAGTATTGAACGCCTTATATGGGCGAATCGGATTAAAAGCCGAGAAGTAAAACATTACATAGACATCGCCCATTTTCTGAATCTGTGCATCTCCCGTAATCGTTCCTTGTGACTCATGTGCAAAGACCGGATTACCGAGATAACGCTTCCATTTTTTCATATCTTTAGATAAGGCAATACCAATACGTTCTCCCTTCAGACCGGTCTGCGGATGCACGCCACCGGCATTATAATACATCACAAAGGGAGCACCTAGCTTCTTGCTTTTATCCCAATAAACTGTACTCTTATATTGAGTCAACGACTCCCACCACTGCACCTCTTTATCTTTGATAGAGAGGATAGGCTTATCAAGCGCTTCCCATTCATGAGAAGTACCTATATTTCCTTTTGTCCAAGCTAATCCTACATATAACGGAGCATTTACCGCCTCATAACCGGTGCCTTCACCACCGATATAAGTCATCCAGTAGCGGTCTTTATAGCGTTGCATAGCATAACTACCCCCCCACTCCATATCTATCAGACCGGGAAAACCACCTCGTTGATTGGCATCCCAAGCCCCATCCCGATAAGAAAGAATTCTTCCTAGCGTTTTCCATTCAAGTAAATTCTCGCTTTCCGCTAACCAAGTTTCATAGCCCCGTCCGTCTTTAGCACCTTTTCCGTTATATATCACATACGTCATATACCATTTCCCGTTCTCTTGAAATACAGTAGGGCAATCTATTTTGTAGTTGTTGTCCTCAGGAGCAATCACCAAACCGTATTTGTACGGAGTTTTTACTTCTTCATAAATCTCAGCCATCCGTTCTTGCGAGACGTGGCGCTGTGCTTGTCCGTTCACCAATACCCATCCCACAAGTGCGAGAAATAAAAATCTTTTTTTCATCCGTTGTTTCTATAATTAATAAAATAACCAATCCATCGCTTCCTCTGTTCCTTCCAATGCCACATTACGAGTTTTCAGTATCGTGTCGGTAAAGCCAAGTACCAGTGTATATCCTTTCGGCAACAACAAAGAATGTTTTCCTGCGTCAAAGTGATAAGCATGAATATTTGCCAAAGGCATTTTCTCCAGATGAATAGCATTGGTCAGTAAAGGTTCTGCCTGTCCGTATTCGTTTGCCGAAGCATCGGTCTCCAATTTCGGAGCTTTCGCATATTTCTTTTGGTCATCTTTGAAATAACCAACTAACAGCTGAATAGGATCTTCACATTCAAAATCCAATTTTGTACCCTCTTTACGCTGTGCATCTCCATTCAAACAGAAAGCAGTCAAACCTTCCAATTCCGGTGCCAAAGCTTGCACCTTATTGCCCGGCATATTACTCAGCAGCGTAGCACCTTTCGTCAGTTTCACCCGCTTCCATATTCCTGCCAGTTTTATTTTGGCGTCAGTAGCCGGTTGAATATCCTCTTTGGTCTCTAAAATCTCGATCTCTTTTGCTTTCAGCATTTCTAGATTCGCCTTAAAGTTACTTAATTCTTTTTCATAATGTACCAACATTTCAGCCCATGTTTTATTCTTACCATTATCACCTCCGATAGGAATACGACGCTGAGCAGTCTGCATACTATTGGCATATAAATAGTGGCCTTTCGTCAAGTCTACCAATTTACGGTAATGCTCTAAACTCTCTTCCAAAAGAGGTACCGCTGCATCCAAATACTTCAAATTTTTTCCCCATTGGTAATTCAGTACCTGCTCAGCGGCTTTCACTTTCAAATTGAAAGCATAGGCAAATTCCCGGTAACAGTGCATATCATTACGCAAACGTTCAAACTCCTCTTTATTCATCTTCACCTTTCCTTCCAACTGATCGATAGCAGCTACCGCTTTGTCACCATGTTGAACACATTGTGCTATAATGTCCAAAGGCAACTCTTTGGCATGCGGAAGATTCTTCCATTTTCTTTCTACATATTCAATCAACTTTTCACCGTTCGGGCCACAGCTTTCATAAAATCCCGGATACACTGTATATTTATAAGGGTTCACCAATTGACTGACAAACATACCTAACAACAATGTCTGACGATTACCTTCCGTGATACCGAAACGGCGCAACAATTTCGGTGCAATCTCTCCGGATTCTTCATAAGCCTCCCGAACCAATGCTCCATTCTCGGCGGAAAGTCCGTAAAAACGTCCAAATTCCTGATCCCAATAAGTCATTTCCTCTTGACGGTCACGGCGACAGTTCCAAGCATAACGTCCCCATGCCTTATACCAAGGCCAGTCACGATCCAACTGCATCTCCCGTCCTTCAGCAATGCTGTCAGCCGAATAAGGCCAGTCCCAATAAGAAGCTTGTGGGAAAAGATGTAATGCATTGGCTCCATGAACATCGTGCATGGCTTGTACGGTCTTTTGCGTAAAATCAGGAGAACCCCAGCGGAATGGTTCCAAATTGGCCAATACGTGCACGTTACTGATATGAATACTTCCCAAGGCACTCAGTCCCTTATGAATTTCTCCCCACGGTCCACCAGGTGTATAAGTAGTCAGAGATTCTCCGTTATATTTATGCATTGTATAAAGATTCTTATAAAGAGGCAAAGCCGCATCCATCACCATTTTACAATTAGTATCATGCGCTCGGAGCAATACAGGAGGTTCATCGGTACGTCCCAATGCAGTCAGTCCATCTTTTATTCCCGGAATAATGGTTTTTGTAAACCACTCTACATCGTCTTCATACGTATCCATAGCTTCACCAAGACAAACCAATAACCCCACATTAGGATATTTTTCAATAAATGCCGCCACACTCTTACGAGTATAGTCACTCAATAGCGGAGTAATGGGGCGGTTACGATCCTGAGTTTTTATACCATAGTGTTCAGCAAAAGGTTTGGAAACAAGAATATTATAAAACATCTGAATGACAAAAATACCACGTTTGTCAGCCTCTTGAGTAAGGAAAGAGAACATTTCCTCATTCTTCTTAAAAGTTTCATCATCCACTTCCACGGCAAACGGGTAATCTTTCAGTTTAACCAAGGAAGCAAACGGATGGCCGTTCCACAAATAAAGAGAGTTCATACGGTTGGCAACCAACATATCCAAATATTTAACCCAAAGTTCCTTATCATAAAACCAAGGAAAATTCTCCGGTGTATAAGGATATTCGTATACGGCACGTCCCGGTAAAATGAAAGTTTTCTGTATACCAAGGCAACCACCGCGAAGCACCATTTCCGGAGCATCCGTAAAGTTCTTTGGACAATCCAGCTTCCCTTTCAATTCCATGCGATCGATCAATTCACAACATCCATAAATCACACCACTACCATCATTTCCACACACAATCGTTTGATTATCCTTCGTGGTAATGGTAAAACCCTCTTTCGGCAAACTATCCTGTTTGGCTACCATCAACCGAATTATCTTCATATCTTCCGAACTTGCCAAAGCACTTCCCGTGACATAAAACACCTCATATCCATGCTTCTCTAAAGCCGTTTTCAACTGTTCACCAGCAAATTCCATACGGTTGGAAGGATTCTCAGAAAGCTGCAAAGCAATTCTCTCTCTCGCACAACTTGTCATGAAGCAAGCCAGCAATATAAATCCTAAATGTTTCACCATCTTCATTTTTAAGTTGTTCTTTAAAGAAAGTATTATAAATCTACTTACACTCTGATAGGTATTCACAAAACTTATTCTATTCCTGTTTCTAATATTTGATACTTATTTCGCCGGCATTATCCATCCATATGCGGAAATAGCCGTTGCTCACCTTTTCCAAAGTTCCTGTCGAAACCTCCGGTGTCTGATGACATCCGGAAGCAAAATACACATACCCTTTACCGCATGTGGCATTCACCTTAATAATCTTATCATCCATGTATACTCGGATATCGCCGCAAGGAGTAGGCACACTGCCCTCCATCCATTTCAATCCGCCTAATACTGGCTTCACCTCAAACTCTTCGTATCCTCCTTTTACCGGTTTCACACCCAAATAATATTTGCCCAACAAATAGATAGGACTGGCTCCCCAAGCATGACATAAACTTTTTCCGTATGGACGCCCGTACATAGCCAAATGTTGCACTCCGTGTTCATCCGGATTGTATTTTTCCCAAAAAGAGGTAGCGCCTTCCCGCAACATGCCACCCCAGTAAGCCTTCATTTCTTTCATCACTTGCTTCTGATATCCCATGCCACACATTGCTTCCAGCTCATAGAACCGCATATAAGGAGTGGTAATCTTCAGCACTTCTTCGTTAAGCATGACATTTTTCATGACAGAAACCTTTTGCTCCTCATCCAGATAACCGAGAGTGATGGCAAACATATTCGGGAATTTATTGATTTGTTCGCTCCGCCTACCCTGCTCCACATTGTGAATTAGAGCCTGTTTCTCTTCATTCCAGAAAGTTGGCAATAGTTTGGCACGAAGTTCTACAGCCAATTTCCCATACTTAGTAGCGTCCTCTTCATTACCCACCAAATCTGCGCACAAATTCATGGTTTCCAAGCTCTTACAAAAAAGAATTTGTTCAAAAGTCAACGCACCTTGCTTACTCATTGGGAAATCGGCCCAATCAACAAATATCCAATCGCCTGTAAGGCCTTCCACCATACCATCCTTGTTGGTACGACCCAGTACATACTCCATCATTGTCTGCATACGTGGATAAATTTGCGACACGAAATGCTTGTCGCCAGTATACATATAATAATCGTAAATACTTATGAACCAATAGAATGTATAGTCCATAATGGTATTAGTATGACTAGTTACAGGATCTTTTCCGCGTAACAGCCATATGGTACGCTTAACCGTCTCCGTGTCAAAAAACAGGTAATAGTTCATTAAATAGCTCTGAATTGCATCACCACTCCATACCCAACGGTCACGCTTGATACCATCGATAAAAAACTCCCTAGTGGTGAGATGCATCGTATAAGCACTTACTTTCCAGATTCGGTTCAGTTCTTCGTCATCACATTGGAAAGAAGCACGATAACTCTCCGGCAAATATTCGTATTGCATCGACACATTGTCCAGCTTCACGCTTTTATCAACCATAACGTATACATACCGGAATGCCTTACTGTTTTCCAACACATAACTGTCTACCACTACCGAAGTGCGATTCAATGCCAAATCCGTTACTTGTTGGCCATCCACCGCAATTCTGTCCAACATCTCACCATATTCGGTATCCAAAGCCTCTTCCGGGCTTTCGCCATAGTAAATGTTTACCAATCCTTTTCCTGATAATCCCTCCAACACCAAAAATCCGAACGTCTCCCTACCGAAGTCGTATAAAACGCCTTCTTTTTTATTTTGTTGCGACACTGCACGTTCCGGCCTACGCGCCAGCGTAAACGCAGAAGGACGTTGCGACATTTCATCAAGATTCCAACACCCGGCATCCATATAAATGGTAGCAGACGTATCACTGGCCTTGCCACTTTCGTCAATCCATTCCTTATCCTCATAGGTTACTTTCCAAGTAGCATCTGTATACACTGTTTCACCTTTTATATATAAAGCAGGCGGAGTTGCCTGACTCCATACTTTAATATTCAGGCTGTGCTCTCCAGCCGGAAGTTTAAATGTTTCTGGCATGCCGAACTGCAACTTACCATCAAGCTTGACATTATATTGTCCTTCTGCAGCAATGCATATCTCCTCCTCCTTTTGCAAATGCAATTTTTTACTAAACTCCACCGTCACATAATGGCTGTCCATTTTCCAGAAAGGAGGAAAAAATGCGCCCCGTTCTGTGCGACGATTATTCATCTTGTTGCCGAGCCATATCTCATAATCACCCGGGTACCATATCCAAGTCGGACAGCTTGTCTTATTTTTCATTATATTCCCCATAATCACCTTGTTATCATTTTATTAGATATTATCACCATATCTTTCTTTTGTAATTTCTTCCAACGATTTACCCTGTGTCTTGGGAGCTCCGAAGAAGCCGATAACCAAAGAAATAATAAAGAATACCATCATAATGTATCCGGCCAACGTGAATCCATCGCCTTCTTCGCCATAGATATAAACGAAGCAGAGTCCCCACACTGCCGACACACCTCTTACGATAAAAAACATCACTCCTTGCGCGGCAGCCCTGTATTTCGCCGGGAAAAGTTCTGAAGCCCATAACGCATAGAAGGTCTGTACAGAGATACCAGCTTGGATAGCCCATAGAAGCGTAAACACTACAAGTCCGGTCATATCGTTGATACCGAATGTGACAACAATGACCCACGCAATGATTCCTGCGCTTACACCTGAAGCGAAAAGCCAACGTTGATTAACTTTATCCACAATCAGCGAACAAATGAAAGTCATGAAGATAATGACAATCCACTGCCATGCAGCAAACATATTGGCCATGCTATTAGAAAGACCACCAGCAGTTTCGTAAATATGCGGTTGAAAAAATCCCATCACACTGCACACCATATTCCAAGTGAGGTACATACCAGCCAAAAAGAGCATGGATTTGACGCATACCTTATTGGAAAAGAGTTTTCCAAATGATGAGAAGACACTATTTTGTCTCTTCTCACCTCTCATTTCCGCCTTTTTAGCTTCTTCCCATTCTTTACTCTCATCAAGCCGACGTTGCAACAGCCATGCTATCAACGCCACAACAAAAAGCGAAGTAAACACGATACGCGAACTGAACACATTCAGTTCGGCTACTTCAATAGAATACCCGTAAATCCACTCCGCCATACTTTTCACCAACGGGAAAAGAACACCACCCGTATCTTCATCTCCACCAGTAGCTGGAGCAAACAACGTACCAAGTAGCAAGATAATAAGCGGTCCAATCCCCCAAGCCATCTGTGAGATGCAAATATTGCGCCCACGGTTGTTCGTTTCAGAGCTTTCGGATATATAGGTCCACGAAGCAGGCACTCCTACCCCCACAGAGATTCCCGTAATGAGGAATCCGACGAGCAGAGTGGGGAAATTCATGGCAAACATAATCACCAACACACCCACCATATACATCAGCATGTTATAAGTATATATGACTTTCCGCCCGTATTTATCGGCCAAAAAACCACCAACAATGGCACCGACAGCCGCTCCAAGACAATTGGCACTGATAAAATTGAGCCATCCAAGATGCGCTTCACTCAATCCTAAATAACTTTTCCAGAGAGTAAGTCCACTGGCTCCCGCCACAATAGCGCCAGCATCCAGGTAATTGGTCAACGATACGGCAATTGTGCTTTTTAAACTTCCTTTTTGGTTTTTCATATCATTAAATTTAAATTCTAGGTCATTATTCCCTTTACCGGATAAGTCCGGCTTTTATCCTGATACTATCATTCACCATCGGACCGTTATTTTCCCATACATTCCCCGGACCATTGGCATTCTTTAAAAATTTCTCCCCTTCCGTCCAATTGTCCTTCACGGTAATGAACGAAGAACCTTCATCGGTATAAAGATAGAACCAGTGATTCGGATCGTGCGCATAACCCGGAGAATAAATGCTGTGCACCACATTTTCCGTTACATAACTTTTCGGCTGCGAACCTAATGTATAAATACCGGCCGTATCATACATATGTTTGGCATAATGATGAATCAGGTTGGCATGTACCACATTGTTACGCATACAATTTACGCTTTGTGTCCACCCCCAGCCCAGACTGATACCGGTATAAGACACTTCATTGATTTCATTGTGCTCGATAGTGATGTCAGCCACATATCCGGCACAGATACCCACACATCCCCAATCTTCATTGGATACATTTGTGATCAGAGAGTTGCATATAGTCTGATGTGTACAGAGTTCCCGACGGTCATACGGATCGTATGGCTGATGGGTCTCATGCGCAGCCGGAGAGAAACTTCCCACTACGATTCCATTCCCAGCTATATCACGGAACAAGCATCCTTCTACAGTGCCTCCGTGCGTACCGGCCACATAGTCCAATCCCGTAGAACCCAAATGCTCAAATATGCAACCAGAAAAGTCGATATCATCAGCAAACTGCACCTGTACGGCAGCAGCCGGACGGCCCAGCCATCCCTGATTGTCCAATTCATGATTACGATAGTTACGAATCATCTTCGGATTAATCTTATAACCATCAGTCAAATACATGCCGGCTTGCAAGGGAACATGTCCCAACAAAGACGGACGCATCCAAGTAGTATAGTTGAAAACCACATTTTTAAACCGAACTTCTTTCACAGGATTATCAAGCGTGCCCAGCACTTGTACCAGCGTCTCTACCGCCGGCACCACCACTTCCGCACTACGCATGTCTTCCCCCTTGCGTGGACAATAATAGACCTTACGCATTTCGATATCATGGTACCACTCTCCCGGACGATCGAGTAACTCCTTTGCATTGGTCAGATAAAATGCGGAATTACGTCCATCGGTCATCACCATCGGGTGCGGCCATGGGTGTTCAAACTGAATACGGCTTTCCGGATTATGGAAACGCACGGCTGCCGAATCCCCCTGTATTTCGATAGATTTAATGCGCAAGTTCGCCACGCACCACATTTCATGAAGTACCATTTCCGCATACTTTGCTTTCTGTATCTTCCTAACAGCCTCTGCCGGTACCCATAGAATACGGTTCCTCACATCGTTATTGAGAATACGGTACATCTTCTCAAAATCTTCCACATCACGAGCCCGATCTGCCTTCACTCCATTTACCCACATCTGTCTAAAATCCAGCGGACGTCCGTTAAATGAGGGAACATCCGCCACCCAATATTTACCCTGTTTCTTCCAGCCGGAGAGCCGGACTCCCCCGCTTATCGAAGCTCCTTTTTCTCCTTCTATCACAGTAGGAGATTCAGAAGTTCCGCTATCCTTTGGACGGAGAAAGAGCGGTTCATATATATTATGTACTCCACTCATCAGATGAATGGTCACACCATTTTTTACACTTTTATCGTTTAAGCGACGCAATTCACGTACTTGCCGCAATGCAGCTGTCAACGAAGCTTTCGGTGCATTTTTCGAGCCGTCCGCCAAATCGCTACCTGAGGGAGAAACCCATACATCGGCAGCCGACAGACTAACACCCACTGCTAAAAATAATCCTGTAATAATGTGTTTCATAGTGCCTTGTTTCCTTCATTACTTAGCCAACGGCATCCATACTGTCATCTCAGCCTTTCCGCGATTTCCCCATGCAAAATAAGGAATCAGACGAATCTTCACCTGCTTGTCGGCTTTACCAACTTCGCGATACAGCGTATTGCTCCACGAATCCTCGTCAATCAAACGGGCAATTCCTTCCAAAGCCACCATACGACTACCGTCAATTGTCATCTCTTTAGTTGTAAACTGCATATCGGCAGGAATCAGCACATTGTCAATCTTCTTGCCACCTTCAATATCCATGCTCTCCAAGCAATATACCAACGGACCGCGCTTCACAACTGTCTGGTTGCGGGTTTCTTCCACCAAAGGATTCGATTCCAACAGTTTCACTTTCATTTCCATATCAAGTTCTACCACATCTCCCTTTTTCCATACACGGTTCACCTGAGCATACGTGTTCGCTTTGGTAGCTATGTCCACCGATTCGCCATTCACCTTCACCGTAGCGTTATCGCACCATTCGGGAATACGCAGGTAAAGAGAAAGAGCCTGCTTCTTCGGTGCTTCTACAAAAGTCAACTTCACTTTTCCATCATAAGGGTAACCTGTCTCCTGAGTAAGCACCAACGGCATTTTCTTACCGAGAGAAGTGTTCAACTCATTGGCTCCGTAGAGATTGCACCAAACAGCGTTCTCGCTTACCGTATAAGCATAGTTCTGCGCCTCACAAATAGTACGCAAAGTATTGGGAGGGCAACAGAAACAGCTGATGTATTCTTGGCGTTCCTTCGGCCAGCGTAACGTATAAGGGAAATCCGCACTGATGCGCAACGGATTAGTATAGAAATAACGTTTTCCGTCCAGACTCACACCGCTGAGTACACTATTATACAGAGCTGTTTCCACAATCTCCGCATACTTGACATCACCAGTAGTCTCCAGCATACGCCAGTTGAACAACATGTTACCGATGTTGGCGCAAGTTTCATTATGAGCGGTACTGTTAGGCAACTGGAAAGCGCGTCCGTAACTTTGGTGCACTTTCTGAATGCTGTCCGGTTCGTAGCAGGTGCCATCAGGAGACGTGCCATCGTACAAAGCACCGCATGCACCGGTTACATACATTTTGCGATTCACGATATCCTCCCAAATACTGGTCAAATTCTTCATCAGTTGTTCTTCTCCGGTCTCGGCATATACATCGGCCACCCCGGCATACAGATAGTTAGCACGCACGGCATGCCCCATCGCTTTATACTGATTGCGAAAAGGAATACGATCTTGGTTGTCGTCCGTACCATTCTCCACCATTCCACGGATGTTGATCAAGTTTTTGGAAAGCTCCAGATAGCGTGGGTTACCGGTAGCTCGATACATTTCCACCACGCCCATATAGTGGGAAGGGCAAATGGCATTACGCGCCAGTTCCGCCGAAGCGGTTTCATAGAAATGGCACAGGAAATCGGTAGCTTTCACCGCTGCATCAAAAAGGGAACGTTTTCCCGTTGCCCGGTAGTGAGTGATTCCCGCCATCATCAAGTGACCCAAGTTATAAGTTTCAAAATTCAGCCGGTTAGCAAACGCACCTTTCTCGCCTTCCGATCCCACTTTCGTTCCGATAACCATCTGTTTTTGCTTGGAATGAGTATCCACGCCCCGATTCCTTTCATTGATGATAACAGGAGTGTGAATATAACCGTCTTCCCGTTGAGCTTTCACCACCTGTTCGATAAATTTATCCATCAGCACATCCAACTCTGGATTTTTGTTCACAGCATAAACTGCGGCCACGGCTTCCAGCCATTTATACATATCACCATCGTGGAAAGGAGGTCCCCAATGTTCTCCCTCACAAGTACCAGCCGCAATTTCAAAATTACGGAAACCATGCGATATATCCGGATTATTCCAAGTATTCCACATACTTTGCAAAGAAATACTGCTGTATACGTTGAAGCGTTCACCCCAGAATCCGTTGGTCCAGCGAACCGCCCCCAAAGGAGTATTAGCCATCTTAGCATATTCACTTTTGCTCATATCCGTCAAACCGTTAGACTGGGCAAAAGAAGATGTACCGGCAACGCCTGCCACCAGCACCACAAAGGTAAAAAGTTTTTTTATCATAGTAATTTGTATTAATTTCATAGATTAACGGACAAATATACATTATTTTGTAAGAATCCCAAGTAGTCGACGCGGAAAACTTTCAATTTTATAAGGAGTTTTACAATATCTCTACAAGTATTTATCCGTTAATCGCTTGTTACCAACCCAAATTACCTGCTTTCTAGCCCATCCATTTTTTCGGCAAGTTTAACACTACTTCCCATGTGAAAAGGCTAGGGCTGATAAATCCACCAATACCATTTCCTTCGGTACGCAACGTTGTGCCAGATAGAATTCCGGTCATAAGTCACATCACATCCGAGATATTCCTGCTATATAAAAAGATATTTACATCCAATATAGATTTTATCAATCAGGTCATAGCCCCACAACGCTCCGTTCAGCCTTGCGCAATGAGAACATCTGTGTAAATTCACCTGCCCATATAGGCATCGTTACGTGCGCAGTGTCTATAGACTACGTCTATCTGATAAATTATATCCAAATTTTTCAACAACACAAAGTTTGCCAACATCTTCAATCTTACTACATATCCGTCACCTTTCGCAGCACCGGGATTCATGTATTCCTTCCTTACTGAAATTAGGATTGTCCCGATAGTTCCTTCCGCCACTTTTACCACATCACAATCTAATCTTTCCATATCGATCCATTAAAAAAAATCGGGACTATCCGATTCAGACTTAAATTTGGAAGTTAAACAAAACATTCATATATTTGCAAAGCATCTGTAAGAAACAGGGAGTGCGTAGATTCACCGGCATTGGCTGGGATGATGAAGCGCAAATGTTTGACGGACGCAAACCCAAAGTAGACAAATCCGATTAAAATTATAATAACATGTTGACAGAATCACAAATGGACATTAATCAAGTTTTAGATAAACTAATTAATTTCGGATTGAATGCCGGCAAAAATCTTCTAGTTGCCATCCTTATTTATATTGTCGGACGTTTTATCATCAAGTACGTACTCAAATTGGTTGCTGGCATTCTGAAAAAACGGAACGTGGAAGCCAGCGTACAGACTTTTCTGAGAAGCTTCCTAAGTATCATCCTGAGCTTAATCTTGGCTTTTGCCATTATTGCCAAATTAGGAGTAGAGACAACAAGCTTTGCCGCTTTACTGGCTTCCGCCGGTGTAGCTATCGGTATGGCCTTATCCGGCAACCTATCCAATTTCGCCGGAGGATTAATCGTATTGATGTTCAAGCCTTTTAAAGTAGGGGATTACATCGAAGGTGCCGGAGTAAGCGGTACGGTACAGGAAATCCAGATCTTTCATACCATCCTAGTCACTCCTGACAACCGGGTCATATTTGCCCCGAACGGAGCGTTAAGTAGTAACGCGGTCATCAATTACAGCAAAAAGGAACTCCGACGTGTCGATTTCTCATTCGGAGTGGAATATAACGAAGATTTCGATAAGGTGAAGACCGTCATCCAACGTATCATTGATGCAGACCAACGCATACTGAAGGAACCGTCCGCCACCATAGAATTAGGCGCCCTGAACGCAAGCAGCGTGGACATCACCGTGCGTGTATGGGTAAAAGTCACCGATTACTGGAATGTATTTTTCAATATGAACAAGACGGTTTATGCCGAGTTCAACAAGGAGGGTATCAGATTTCCTTTTCCACAACTCACCGTTCACAAGGCTGCCAAATAACGTTTTATCCATTTAGAGAAGCAATAGGAACAGCCGTATCATCAACTTGCAACAGAGGTTTAATATGGCTGTTTTTTAGATCAACCGCCTCATCAAGATGTTCAAAGTCAGGAAAATTAGAAAAGAGCCGGCTACCCCGTCATTGATAAAAATTGACATCAATGACGGGTAATTCGCATGGCTTTGATTTTATTTTGAACTCACGTTAAAGTAACTAATTCCTACTCATATTTCTTATAATTCTCCACCTGCTCCAGTACTTTCTGGAAGACTTCTTCGTCCCACTGAGGCGGATAGCCCTCTTTGTAAAGAAGATAGGTGAGTTGGCTGGCGAGTTTGCTTTTCAGATTGTCATTATTCAACCAATCGGCATAGACTGCAGTATCATCTATTAGAGACTTTATTTTCTTTGCCAGCTCAATACATTTCTCATCTGCATATTCAAAACCGTGTTTATCTCTAACCTCGACAAGAACGTCAAAAAACGCTTTCTCCTCGAAAGTAATCCCCAGAACCTTGAATTTCTCGCTATCAGCTTTTAGCTTTTTCAGTATGTTTATCAGCTTGTTCGACAGTCCGTTGATTTTATATGAAACGATGTCACATACATCATTCACCACGTTCTGTGTCACTTCGTTGGTAAATGTCAGTTTGTCCCGCATATTGTAGGCATCGATCGTCTCTTCGAGCATTTTCTGAAAATGTTCCGCCTGTATCTTGTTCGTTCGGCTGTATGCA
>CANQSM010000002.1 GCA_947626525.1 uncultured Phocaeicola sp.
GTTCTTTGTAAAGTTACAAAATATCTATCATATTGGCAAATAATTAGTTGACTAAATTCTGAATATCCCTAATTTAACTTATTCAGATAAGGGATTTCATATAGGTGTGACAGGTGTTTATAATGTTTTCAACAGATTGTTGAAACCGAGTAGTGAAGCTTATAAGAAATATTATCCGCGCGGAACAGAATTTTATGCTTACGGGGCAGATTACAGTTATTTTCATCATCGCCTAACCATAGCGGGTGAAACGGCTTATTGCAAGGGAGGAGGAATCGCTACGATGAATTCTTTACAATTTCAGTGTTGGCGTGATTATAAGTTGATTCTTGTGCAGCGTTATTATTCGAAAGAATACAATGCCCTCTATGCCAATTCCTTTTCCGAATCGAGTGGTGTGCAGAACGAGAGTGGGCTGTATATAGGGATAGAGGCTATTCCGTGGCGACGAGTAAAGATAACCGGATATTTCGACTGTTTTCGGTTCCCTTATCTGAAATACCAGGCTTCCGTACCTTCTTCCAGGGGAATAGATGGAGTGTTGCAAGCCTTTTGGACACCTGGAAAAAAGATGTCTTTCCTGTTGAAATATCGTTATAAGAATAAGGGCAAAGATTTTACTTTGCCGGATACAAAGAAGAAAGGTATTGACATGGAAATACAGCAGAAAATTTGTCTTCAATGGCAATATATTCCCATAGACAAGCTGACATTGAAGACTACTTTCGATTATGCGCAGGTCGATTTTAGAACGCATGAGAGTGATTGCGGGTATATGTTTACACAGAATATAGAATATGTTCCAAGTTTTTTTCCGATACGTTTCGATATAGCGATGGCCTATTTCCATACAGACAGTTACGACAGCCGTTTATACAGATACGAGAAAGGCATGCTTTATGCTTTTTCTTTTCCTTCCTTCTACTATCAGGGTATGCGGTTGGCTGCCCAAATTCGTTATGAAATAAACAATCATTTTACAGTGATTGCCAAATATGGAAATACTCGTTATTTTGACAGGGAATCCATTGGTTCTTCACTGCAGAAGATTGAAGGAAACCTGAAACAGGATATTCAACTGCAATGCAGAATAAAGTTTTAGGAATATCATGAAATACCTTTTATCGTTACTTTATTTCTTAATATATATTAAAAATTGGCACAAGATGAACCGAAACGGCTTTCCTGTCGTTTAATTATTAAAGCGGCTGGTTTCCGAACGGGATGCGGTTATCCCACGTAGCGGAGTAGGTCGTTATCAATCAATCATTAAAAAGTTTGCAATATGAAAATTCGGGTATTTCTATTCGCTGTGCTTATGGCACTGTTGGGCAGTGCGGACGTGCGTCCGTGTTCACGTGTGGTATTCCAAGGCAGGGACAGCCTGACGGTCGTGGGGCGTACCTTGGACTGGCGGACGCCGATTCCTACAAATCTTTATGTCTACCCACGGGGCATGCGAAAGTCTGGAATGCCTTCGGGCAACACGCTGCACTGGACCTCGAAATACGGGTCAGTGCTCGCCGTTTCGTACGATGGTGGCGTGACAGAGGGAATGAATGAAAAGGGGCTGGTGATGAACGGGCTCTTCTGCAAGGGTACGGTGTACACGACCGTACAGGACGGCACGCTGCCCGTGATGAGTCTGGCCGTACTGGTAAGCTATATCCTCGATAACTTCGCCACTGTGGCCGAAGTAGAAAAATGGTTAGCCGAAACGTCTTTTGCCATTTACGGGCAGAGCTTCGATGGAGGTACCGCAGCGGCGCTGCACTGGGCTATCACCGACCGTTCGGGGATGACTTTGGTGATGGAGTACCGGGACGGCAAGCTAAACACCTACGCTTCGCGCGATTACCAGGTGTTGACCAACGACCCGCCTTTCGAACAGATGCTCGCCATCAATGCATATTGGCAGCAGGTGGGTGGTACGAACATGCTGCCCGGGACGGTACGCAGTGCTGACCGTTTCGTTCGGGCTTCGTTCTTCATCGACCACATCCCCGCCGATGTGGATGACCGCACGGCCGCGGCCGCGGTGTTCAGCGTACTGGGAACTGTTTCCGTGCCGCTTGGATATACCGTAGAAGGAGAACCTAACCTTTCGTCCACGCAATGGCGAAGCGTTGCCGACACGAAGAACCTTGTCTATTATTTCGGTTTCGCCTCGCAGTTCGCCGAGTTCTGGATCGACCTGAAAGACCTTGACTTGACGCCCGGAGCTCCAGTACGCAAGCTCGACACCTCGAAAGAAACTGGTCTCTGTTTCAATGTGAACGACCGCTTAGTACACTCCGATCCTTTCACCCCGATGTGGTAGAAGGACTATGCGTTTCGCCAATCCCTAGTAGGCCCTTGTATTCCAAAGCACGGCTTCCATGGGATTTATTGGATGCCACAATATATTCAGAATATTAAAAGACGTGGGGTCGACTTGTGAAAAAGACACCCCACGTCTTTCACACCAAATATATAACATAAATTGGCTTAGGAAAAGATAATTGACAGATAAATAACGAAAACAATCAAGTTTTTTCTTGAAGGAATTTTACTAACTTTTGTACGGCTTGTGCACGATGACTTATTTGATTTTTTATTTCTTCTCCCAATTCGGCAAAACTTTCGATATAACCTTCTGGTACAAAGAGAGGATCGTATCCAAATCCGGTCATACCTTTTTTTTCACGGAGGATATGTCCTTTTACAATACCTTCGAATTTGTATACTTCGCCGTTTAGGATGAGTGCTATGATTGTACGGAAACGGGCTTTGCGGTTTTCCTCGTTTTTTAGTTCTTCAAGTAGTCGTTTCATATTTGCTTCGGAATCGTGTCCTTCTTCTCCAGCATAACGAGCAGAATAAACACCCGGAGCACCATTGAGAGCCTCCACTTCCAATCCTGTGTCGTCAGCGAAACAATCCATGTTATAATGTTCGCAGATGTATTGTGCTTTTAGTAAGGCATTTCCTTCTAATGTATCAGCTGTTTCGGGAATATCTACATGACAATGAATATCCTTTAAACTGAGTAGTTCTACTTTATCGTTAAGCATAGCAGATATTTCCTCTAACTTATGTGCATTATTGGTTGCGAATACCAGTTTTCTTTTCATGAGATATTTTCAATAGTTACTCTTTTTTAGCACTTGATATGATTCGGTAATTTCTTATTGCCGTTTTTAAAGTCAATTTTCTCATTTTACTTTTATTCGGTCGAATCCTTCACCGTAGACACCCACCACATTACTTTGTGAAACAAAGGCATTGGGGTCGATATCTTTTACTAAGCGGAAAATATTGATACTTTGATTTCGTTTGGCCAACACGAATACGATTTTTACGGGTTGCCGGCTATACCATCCTGTACCATCGATAAGAGTGACTCCCCTATTAATGTCCTTGTTGATGGCTTGAGCTATTTCATTGTATTTTTTCGAGAAAATAAAGAATTGTACAGATTGTCGTGCGCTGTTAATAACATAGTCAAGTATGATACTCATGATGATGAGTGTAGCGAAGCCGAATACTACTCTTCTCCAATCGTGAAACACGAAATAACATGATGAAATAATGAAAATGTCACAATACATAATCATACGTCCGAAGGTGATATCACGGTATTTATTCACGATAGCAGCTATGATGTCAGTACCGCCCGTACTACCATTGTTCAGGAATACGATGGCAATACCTAAACCACACATACACGAGCCTAATACACAGCCCATGAAATCTTGTCCAGGACCAAGAATAAGCGTAAAATTGCCATTATCATCTTTCATCATTTCTTGGAATAGCCAAAGAAAGAAAGTCAGGACAAATACCGCATAAATAGTTTTGATACAGAATTTTAATCCCAATATTTTTAAAGCAACCAATAAAAATGCAGCATTGATGAAGAAGTAAGATACCTGTATCTCAATTCCTGTGGCATAATAAATAATGGCTGATACGCCGGTTAGCCCCCCTGTGGTAATCTGATAAGGGAGTAAAAAGCAAGCCCATGCCAGCGCATAACTGATTAGTCCAAATGTAATCATGATATAATCTTTGGATTCGCGCCACAATAGTATAGCTGAATGTTTTTTATTATTCATCATAAATTGTATACCTTTAAAAAATGAATTGATTTATTTGATTTTAATTCGATCGAACCCTTCGCCGTAAACACCCACTACATTGCTTTGCGAGATGAAAGCGTCGGGATCGATGTCTTTTACTAAACGGAATATATTGATACTTTGGGTATGTTTGGCTAAAATGACTATTACTTTCACCGGTTGTTTGCTGTACCAACCTATACCATCGAGGAGTGTGACACCTCGATGGAGATCGTGGGTTACCGCTTCGGCTATTTCTTCGTAGTGTTTAGAAAAGATGAGAAACTGTACAGAGCGTCGTGCGCTGTTAATAACATAATCGATAATCAAACTGCTTATGATAAGTGTAGTGTATCCGAACAATACTCGTCGCCAGTCGTGAAATACAAAGTAACACGAAGAAATGATGAGTATGTCCATATACATAATCATGCGTCCGAAAGTAACATCTCGGAATTTATTGACGATAGCGGCTATAATATCGGTGCCACCTGTGCTTCCATTGTTGATAAACACGATGGCAATGCCGATTCCGGTCATACATGAGCCTAATACACATCCCATAAAGTCTTGTCCTTCACCAACTAATTTTACCAATTTCCCAGAGTCGTCTTTTAGAATTTCTTGAAACAGCCATAGGAAAAATGTCATGGCGAACACTCCATAAATGGTTTTAATACAAAATTTGAAGCCTAATATTTTCAGGGCTACTATCAACAATGCGGCATTGATAAAAAAATACGATATTTGTATTTCCACACCGGTAGCGTAGAAGATGATAGCGGATATACCCGTTACCGCGCCAGTGGTAATCTGGTAAGGTAAAAGGAAACATGTCCATCCTAAAGAGTAACAAATGACACCGAGGGTGATAAACAGGTAATCTCTTGATTCCCGCCAAAATTTTAAAATCATTTGTTTGTCCATGACATGTTTTTTCTCTGGTTATAGTACGATGTTCACAATCTTTTTCGGAACAATAATCACTTTCTTGGGTGTACGTCCATCAATGTATTTCTGTGATGCTTCATGATTCATAACGGTTGATTCAATGGTCGCGTTATCTACATCTGCCGGGAAATCTAATGTAAAACGGGCTTTTCCATTGAATGATACCGTATATTTTACGGTATCTTCTTTGAGATAGGCTTCGTTGAAGACCGGCCACTTGGCATCGCAAACTGAAGTGTTGTGTCCCAGTGCTTCCCACAGTTCTTCACTGATGTGAGGAGCGAACGGCGCTAGTAGGATAATCAGATTTTCCAGGACGGTTTTTTTGTTGCATTTCAGTTGTGTCAGTTCATTTACACAAATCATGAAAGCGCTGACGGAAGTATTGTATGAGAAGTTTTCAATGTCTTCTCCTACTTTCTTTATTAGTTTATGGATAGCTTTCAACTCTTCTTTAGTAGCTTCTTCCTCTTTGGGCAAAAACTCACCTGTACGGCTGTAGAAGAGTCCCCAAAGTTTTTTGATGAAACGGTGTACACCATCGATGCCGTTAGTATCCCAAGGTTTGGATTGTTCTACTGGGCCAAGGAACATTTCGTACATGCGCAGTGTATCGGCACCATATTTTTCTACAATCATGTCAGGGTTTACCACATTATACATCGATTTACTCATTTTCTCTACTGCCCATCCGCAAATGTATTTGCCGTCTTCCAAAAGAAATTCAGCTTGATTGTATTCAGGACGCCAGTTTTTGAAAGCCTCGATATCCAGTACATCGTTGGTTACTATGTTTACGTCTACATGTATTTCGTTCACACCTTGGTTGGCAAAAAGTTCTTCGGAGAGATTTGCCTGAGATTCTCTGCATAGGGCACCTAATTGTTCTGCGTTGTATTTTCCTTTGGAAATGCCGTCAGCAATGCTCTTCGAAACGAACAAGTTGGTAGGAATGACTTCTTTTGTTCCATTTATCGTTTTCCAAGAGTAATAGCGGTAGACGAAATTGCTCCGTCCTTGAATCATTCCTTGGTTTACCAATTTCTGGAACGGTTCTTCTTTTACGCTTACGCCCAAATCGAACAGGAATTTATTCCAAAAACGTGAATAGATAAGGTGTCCCGTGGCATGTTCCGTACCTCCTACATACAAGTCTACGTTCTGCCAATAATGATCTGCCTTTTCGGAAACCAGTTCTTCTCGATTGTGCGGATCCATGTAGCGCAGGTAGTAAGCGGACGACCCGGCAAATCCCGGCATGGTATTCAGTTCAATAGGAAAGATTGTTTGATTGTCTATCTTGCTGTTTTCCGTTACTTTTTTGTTGACCGTATCCCAAGCCCATTTGGTGGCATGTCCCAACGGAGGCTCACCCGTTTCAGTAGGGAGAAATTTGGTTACTTCCGGAAGTTCTAACGGCAGACAATCTTCGTCAATCATATAAGGCATGCCCTCTTTGTAGTAAACCGGGAACGGTTCGCCCCAGTAGCGTTGACGGGAAAAAATAGCATCGCGCAGGCGAAAGTTGATTTTCACCCGCCCCAAGCTGTGTTCTTTTACAAACTGTTTAGTAGTTGCAATTGCTTCTTTCACGGTCAATCCATTCAAATTCAGGTTACAATACGGTTTCTTTGGATTGCCATTTTCATCGAGGATGGGTGTGCCATCTTCGTTTGTCAGGCGGGGAGAGTTTTTCATGATACCTTCTTTGGCGTCAAAACTTTCTTCCGATACATCACAACCTTCAATCAGCGGGCGGATTTCCAGACCGAAATGTTTGGCAAAGGCATAGTCGCGACTGTCGTGTGCCGGCACCGCCATGATGGCTCCGGTTCCGTATCCGGCTAATACGTAATCGCTTACCCATACCGGTACCTCCTCTCCCGTCATCGGGTTGATGGCGTATGCACCGGTAAATACACCTGTTACACGACGGTCGGCAATGCGTTCACGTTCGGTACGTTTTTTGGTGGCCTCCAAATAAGCTTCCACTTCTGCTTTTTGTTTGGGAGTAACTACTTGAGACACCAGTTCGCTTTCGGGAGCCAGTACCATGAATGTGACACCAAACATCGTGTCAGCACGAGTAGTAAAGATCGTAAATGAAATGTCTTTACTATCTGATTGGTCACGAGTAGCGTCTTTTTTGATATGGAATTGTACTTCCGTGCCTTCCGACCGGCCAATCCAATTGCGTTGTGTCTCTTTCAAAGAATCAGTCCAATCAATGTTTTCCAGTCCGTCAAGCAAACGCTGTGCATAGGCTGACACACGTAAGCACCATTGGCGCATCTTCTTTTGGATAACAGGATATCCACCTCGTTCGGATACTCCGTCTACCACTTCATCATTGGCCAATACGGTACCCAACTGCGGGCACCAATTAACCATCGTTTCACCCAGATAGGCTATACGATAATTCATCAGTGTTTCCTGTTGTTGCTTTTCACTCATGGCTTTCCATTCATCGGCAGTAAATGAGAGTTCTTCGCTGCAAGCTATGTCCAGTCCTTCTGTTCCTGAAGTAGAAAAAGCTTTAGTCAATTCGTCAATAGGGCGTGCTTGCTTTTTCTGATTGCAATAATAGCTATGGAACATTTTCTGAAAAGCCCATTGTGTCCAGTGGTAATATTCCGGTTCACATGTGCGTACTTCTCGGTTCCAGTCGAAAGAGAATCCTATTTTATCCAACTGTTCCCGATAGCGGTTGATATTGTTTACAGTAGTGATAGCCGGATGTTGTCCCGTTTGGATTGCATATTGTTCCGCCGGCAAACCATACGAATCGTATCCCATCGGATTCAGTACGTTATAACCTTGCAAACGTTTGTAGCGTGCATAAATATCTGAAGCGATATATCCCAGTGGATGTCCTACATGCAAACCGGCTCCGGACGGGTATGGAAACATATTTAATACGTAATATTTCTTTTTTGATTCATCTTCCGTTACCTGGTATGTTTTGTTCTCTACCCAGCGTTGATGCCATTTTTTTTCAATCTCTCTGAAATTATATTCCATTGCGATATAAAATTTATATGATTATTTTGTCAGTTCATTCTATTTCAGTGTGCAAAGATAGTGAAAGTTAGGTATTTTCTTCTTTTATAACTCTATATTTTGTTTGGAGAGTCCGAAACAAAAATGATTTGAAACAATAATGCCGGATGATGAAAGTGCAGTTCCATAATAGAATGTATACGATACGAAGAAAACGGTTAAGATTTTGGTTTATCGTTTCTTTTTCCCGTATTCGGAGGCGGAGAAAATTGATGTATGTCAAGAAAATATTGTTTTTATGCTAAAAAACATGTTTCTTATTGGTTACTATACAAGGAGTGTATACATTTGCAATGTAATATTTATTGCAAGGGATAACAAGATATACACTTCGTGAAGGAGTATCATAGGTAATAGTTAAAAGGTAAAAAGATTATGATTTTAGTTATTAGTGTGTTGGTAGCAACGGTAATGATTGCTTCAACTAATCGTCCCTCTGATGGAGGTTGGATGTAGAAAATTTGAGAGATATTGAAATTGAAGTAATAACGGACGACTCTAAAAATAAAGAGTCGCCCGTTTTTTAAAGATTAACTATATGAAAATCTGAAATTATTTCTTATTTTTCTTAGCTTCGATACGCTTGTACCACGCTTCTCTTTCCTTGTTCAAGTCATATCCACGTTTAGATAGATAATTGTTGATACGTCCTTTGTATTTGCCGAATGCTTCATGTTTTTTATTTGAGTTTTCTGCATCCATGGCAAATTCCCGGGCTTCTATTAACCACGCATAGATTTGTGCTTTTTCTTCTTTTGTCAGAGAAGGAATCATGTCGAGCGTTGCATCATAAGTTACTTTTACTACCCCGTATGTCATGCCATCTTTTACAGCTTCAATTTGTTTATCGTTTAAATAAAGAGAAAGAGCAGTTGGAAAAGCAAAATGCGAATGGTAAAGTGCCGCATCTTTTTCATGGTTGGCCGCTTTGATAGCATTATCTTTGTCGGTTCCTGTTACACCGGATTCTTTTACCGCTTTCACCTTGCTGTCACGTACCGCGTAAATGTCATTTATCTCGAAATAACGGTTGGCGATGATATGAAGAACCTCTTTAGCCATATTTGTATCTGTAAGACCTAATTTATCTACAATTTTTTGTGAACGTGCCACAATTGATTCTACGTATTTCGGATCTCTGTTTTTGCTGTCTAAATCTACAGCTCCGGCTACGGTTGATATAAAAAAGAGTATAACGAGTATAGAGGAATATTTTAATTTCATTGTTATTTGTTTTTATAATCAATTGAGGGAATATATCCAAATTTTATATATATTTTTTAGAAACTAATACCTATTTATTGTTAGGAGTTAAAGTTCAAATATTTGGTATACTCAAACTTTAACTCTTAAGCTTATTATTTGATTACGAACACTATTTATACTGACTTATTACATTAATTTTCCTTTTTCTGCCAAGGTATCGTAATTATTTCTCATATCGGTCCAATTTATTTTATTTTTGGTACTGATACCATTGATATATTTTTCAATATTTGTATATCCGTCACCTGTACAGTCTTTGTTTGCATCGCTTGGGTCATTGGGATTCAAATCATTTGCAATTTCCCATTCATCCGGCATACCGTCATTGTCTGAATCCTTATAAGGAGTACCTTTATATTCCGGATAGCCTCCCATTTGTCTTACATCTGTAATGATACCTATTTTGTAAGAATCTTTAGCCATACGGCGGTATTTAAACTGGCCGTCTTCTCCCATTGATTTAGAAGCCAATCCTGTTAAATCTCCATAAGCATCTTTAGGAAGTTTCTTTTCATAATAAGGTTGGTTAGTACGGACTTCTTCTACAATACGTTCGTCTACTATGTCACGGCAAGGAATATTGGCACCTACATTCTTTAATACATAATCGTAAGCATCATTTGCCGATGTGATGGTTATATAAGGCATAGCAAATGGTTCATATACACGCATGTTTTCAGTATAACCATCCGTATTAGGCTGATCTTCTATTTGAATACCACCGGCCCAATTGTCTTTAGTTATTTCAGGAAAACCTTCCATCACGTTACCGTTGGCATATACACGTCCATATTGTTTATAATTGAGTTTGCTACGTCCTGATTCCGGTTTCAAGATACGATGACTGATATTTTCTTCTTTCGGAGTGGCCGGTCCTGGTTTGTAATAGTTATTAATCATATTGAACATAGCTGTGTAATCGCCTCCGTCTGAAGAACGGTGTACCCAATTGTATACTACATTGTTTACAAAATTGAAAATACCGTTCCATCCGATAGACGGGTTACGTCCTGAGTTACTTGCCCAAAGATTACGCATAAAGGCACAGTTTTCACCTCCCAATGTACTTCCGAATGCATGGTTGTAAGTATCCAGCGCTTTAGCTGAAATTGTATTTTGAATGGTAACATTTACGGTTGGTAATTTTAAATCTTTTGCTTCATATTGTCCTTCGCTCGGATTGTACATATGACGATAAAATGAAATATTTTCATCCAGTCCCCAAGTACAAGAGCAGTGGTCTATCATTATATTACCTATGGGATTACCTCCAAAAGAGTCATCACGGTGAGTTACTTTGGTTTCACCACGGCGGAAACGCATATGGCGAACTACTACATCATGCGTATCTACCCAGAATGATTCTCCTGCAATGCAAACTCCATCACCCGGAGCTGTTTGTCCTGCAATGGTAATATAAGGAGCTCTTACTATAATAGGAGTTTCTAATTTAATAATACCTGAAACGTTAAATACGATGATACGTGCTCCCCCCGTTTCGCAAGCTTCGCGGAATGATCCGGGACCACTGTCGTTTAGGTTAGTAACAGTAATGACTTTGCCACCACGTCCTCCGAAACTATACATGCCACCACCTTCAGCACCGGGGAAAGCCGGGATTCTCGCTTGTGGTAAATCATATGGACGGGCGGCCCAAGGAATATAAGGACGTCCTTCTTTTGCTTCTTTTAATACGACAGGAAGAGCTTTTTCCCATGCTTCATTTGATTTTTTATAAAACTCAGCTTTAGTTTTAGCAAATGCAGCACCCGCTTCTGATGTAACGGAAGGATATTGGGCAAATGCAGTAGTAGATCCTAACATACTGGCTATGGCCATACCCATTAAATACTTCTTTTTCATAGTTGATTCTTTAAATAAGTGTATTTAATAGACACATGATGAAAGAGAAAGTTATAAAGGCGTAACTATATTTTATAATTTATAAAGTGATTTTCATACTATTTTATAATAGATGGAATTTGTTGTTCTAAATTGGTAAAGTACCACGGGTACTTATCTGTGTAATTGTCTAATTTAAAATAGAATCTATGAGAAACAAACGTTTATTTTCACACGGAAAGACGTATGGTTTGTGGCTTGCGACAAGCTTATCTCTTTTCGGGAGTTGTACTATCGGATATGACCATAATACAACTTGGACTTCCAATGTAAGGGACTCCCAATTGGAGTCTCCGACGGGAGTAACAGTTACGAACAACAATGACGGAACAGCTACCGTCAAATGGAAGGTAGTGGAAGGTGCCGGAGGATACGAGGTTTCATTTTACAATGTCGACAATCCCGCTGAAAGAGTTCCCATAGGCGACGAGAATGAGTTTGTTGACGGATGCTCGTTTACTCGTGACATCGAAGATGACACGAAATATTTGGCCGTTGTTAGGACCTTGGGCAATACACAACTTAATAACACTGCTGCTGAGACTGCAACCGAAACAGACTTTACTACATTGATTGAAACGACAGGGACAATTCCTGACGGAACGGATATTGCGCTCTATTTTCAGAGTAACCCTATTCCGGAATCGAATGAAGAATTGGCATACGATTTGGTAGCAGGAGGAAATTATACGATGAGTGAAGTGGTGGATTTTGGAGCACATAACATCACGTTCAGGGGTGATAAAATAAACCATCCGACTGTAACCTTTGGAGAAAGTGCACGTTTTATAACTTGCGGAGGCTTGAAAATTAAGTTCATCAACTTTGATTGTAATGCCGCTTCGAGTGGTTCATCCGACAATGCATTTATTTTGCTTAGCAACAATCCTGCTGGTTATGGGCTGACCGCATCTTCTCCGGGGCAGTTTGTCATCACCGATCCGATTATGATTCAGTCTTGTGAGGTAAGAGGCATCAACCGCCATCTGTTTTATTGCAACGGTACTTCCTATTGCGTGAAACAGTTTACGGTAAGGGATTGTATTCTTGGCTTCAATCAGTCCAATATTATTCTTCACATGAATTCAAACAATTCGTTTATTGCTCATACAACGTTTGAGAACAGTACCTTGTACAGTACCGTACAATCGGGACAACGTTTCATGCACTTTAGTTCCCGTGGCCCGCATTGGTTTATAAGTCAGCTTGGAAGCGATTCGTATGGCATCGGAACCATATATAACGGGGTTTCGTATCGTGGCGCCGTCAATATTCTGAATTGCACATTCTACAATATTTCCTATACTGGACAAATGGCTAATTATAGCGGAATACTTCAGAATACGACCTATATGAATATTACCAATAATATTTTTGTAAATACCGGCAATAATGAAATCATCAGGCGGTTTACCAACAACAATAATAATGTGGCCAAGAGCATTGCGAACAATACTTATTGGTACGATGGAGCACTTTCAACGGACGGTGGAATGCAATATGATACGAATCCGATTACAACTGATCCGAATTTAACCGATCCGGATAATGCCATAGAAGCAAACAGGGATTTCACTCCCCGTGGAGTAGAGCAACTGCGACTTCGTACCGGTGACCCACGTTGGCTTCCGGAAGTAGCAAATGATGAAAAATAGTAATGAATAAAAACAAAGAAGATATGATAAGTAAGAAATATTTCATTATCAGCCTGTGCATGAGCTTTTTATTGGTTTTTTCCTTGCCGAGCTACGCCCAAAATGCACGGACTGTGACCGGTTCTGTCATGGATGAGTTTGGCGAACCGGTGATTGGAGCGACCGTTATGGTCATAGGAACTACTACAGGCACGGTAACCGACATGGATGGTAAATTTAGTCTGTCTGTACCTGAAAATGGAAAACTTTCGGTGTCATTTATTGGTTATCTCACTCAAACGATTACCAATTTGAATAACCCTACTGTTACCTTGAAAGAAGACGTAGCCAAATTGGACGAAGTGGTAGTGGTCGGTTATGGTACACAACGAATGAAAAATGTGACCGGTGCCATTGAAACAATTACTCCGGAGGAGATTGAAGATTTATCGGTAGGCAATTTAGGGGATGCGTTGGCCGGAATGATGAATGGGCTGCATGTCAGCACATCTGGAGGTCGTCCGGGCAGCACTCCAAGTCTGCAAATACGTCAAAGTGATGTAAACACAAGTATCACTCCTGCCAGAGGGGGAGAGCCCGATCCTACTCCTTTGTATGTGATTGACGATTTCATTTCTACGGAAGAGGCTTTTAATAATCTAGATGTAAGTGAAGTGGAAAGTATTACGATATTGAAAGATGCTTCTGCAGCCGTATATGGAGCACGTGCTGCGTACGGTGTGGTTTTGGTAAAGACCAAGCGTGGGAAAATGGGAACGCCTACCATCTCATACACCGGACAATTCGGTTATACCGATGCTTTGGACATGCCGGATATGTTAAGTGCATACGATTACGGGCGAATTTATAATGGCGCCCGTGCGGCGGGCACCTCTACGGGAGACTCCGATTCGGATAATCGCAGGACAGAATATTTTCAGGCTGACGAACTGGAGGCCATGAAATATCTGAACTATGATTTGCTGGATGAAGAATGGAGTGCGGCTTTGACTCAACGCCACAGCATCAATATCAATGGCGGTACGGAAAAAGCCACTTATTTTGCAGGAATTTCCTATTACAATCAAGATGGAAATATGGGGCGATTGGATTATGACCGTTGGAATTTCCGTGCAGGTGTCAATGCCAACATCGGGAAGTGGACCAAGGCTTCTTTACAGGTATCGGGTGATTATGGCGAACAGAACAGTGCCCGCAATGGCGTAACCGGAGGTGGAACCGACAATGATTATAATGCTTTGATGACCCATTTGCGCTTTGTACCCAATTACATCAATGGATATCCAATTGTGTATACCGGCATGACAAACAACTCATCCGGTTTGAGCGATACGCAGTTATATCATTTTGGGGCTATTCAGAATTCACCTGACAACACCCAGAACCAGACAGAAAATATGTCCATCAATGGTTCATTGGAATATGATTTCGGATGGAGCAACCTTTTGAGGGGACTGAAAATGAAAGCCTCTTATTCGAGAAGTCTCAATCACAACAAAAGCAATCTGATAGGAACTACCATGAACGTATATCGTTTGAATGCCCGTGGAGGCAGTGGCGGTCACCTTTATACCGGAGATGACATTTTGCCGGATGAAAGCAATTTCGGGACATTTACCTTGAATAACGGGAATCTTTTAAGACGTACGATGGAAAGGACGGATAACTATCAGATGAACTTTACGGTGAGCTACGAAAGGCAATTTGGCTTGCATTATGTAAATGGCTTGTTCTCCGTCGAAAAGGCAGAATCGGAATATGAATATGTGAGAGGAAACAAGACTGACCCATTCAGCTTTACAGACGGAACGTCCAATTCAACTGCCAGTAATGCTACTCAAACGGCAGAATTCAGCCGTACCGAATCCGGAATGCTTTCTTATATTGGGCGTTTAAATTATTCGTATGCAGACAAATACCTGTTCGAGTTCTTGTTACGTTCCGATGCCTCTACCAAGTTTGCTCCAAGCAACTACTGGGGAGTATTTCCTTCTTGGTCGGCTGGTTGGGTCATATCAGAAGAAAGCTGGTTCAATAAAGAGAAACTGGGTATTGACTTCTTGAAGATTCGCGGTTCGTTTGGTATCTTAGGACGAGACAATGTACAGCCTTGGTTGTGGACTCAACTTTATTCACGCAACCCGGATAGAGGCCCCATCTTCGGTACCAGCACAGACACTTCCAGCAGTGCTACCTTCCAGATGCCTCAGACCGGTGTGAATGCGGATGTGCACTGGGATAAGACTTATAAGACAAATATCGGTTTGGATATTCGGATGTTGGACAGCAAATTGGGAATCACTTTGGATGCGTACTACGATATGGGAAGGGAATTATTCACCACCTATACTGGAACTTCTTTCTACCCGACAACTGTAGGTGTGCAGGCAACTCCTGAAAACTTTGGTAAAATCGACACGTATGGTGTAGAATTGACGTTGAATTGGAGAGATAAGATAGGAAAAGATTTTTCATATTGGGTGAAGATGTCTACCGGATATAGTGACAATAAGATTATCGAAGCCAATTTCCAAGCTACTCCGGGATTTGACGACATTGTTCGCAACGGGCGTTCCGACCGAGGCGTATGGGGGTATGAATGTTTGGGTATGTTCCGCAGTTATCAGGAAATCGAGGAGTATTTTGCAGTAAACAACATCACTTCTTATTTGGGCAATACCATAGATAATATCCATCCGGGTACGTTGATTTATAAGGACGTACGCGGACAGCGTAATGCGGATGGAACGTATGGAGAACCGGATGGAGTCATTGACCAAAACGATTATGTGAAAATCTCCCATCGTGCCAGCAATCCTTATGGTTTTACACTGAATTTTGGCGCTTCCTACAAAGATTTTTCATTCAGTGCCCAATTCGGTGCCAGCTGGGGAGCGTATGGCTTGGTACAAACGGATTTGCGTCAGGAAAGTTTTAATAATCTGGAATATAATAATGTATCCGCAATGTGGAAAGACATGTTCGTGTATGAGGATGTATTGGATGCCAACGGCCAAATCGCAGTAGAGAAAAATACGGATGCCAAATATCCGAATCTTCGTTACAGCAATATCAACGGACAGGCTTCCACTTTCTGGAAAGTAAGCACTGCCAGTGTACGGTTGCGCAATCTGACCATTGCTTACAGTCTTCCGAAAGCGTGGATGAAACCTGTAGGTATCAGCAGTTGCCGTCTGAACCTGACTTGTCAGAATGTATTGGATTTCTATAACCCATATCCCGGTGATGTTTGGAATCCTTGGGCGGGAACTTACGGGCGTTATCCGAACTTACGTAAGTTTACCTTAGGTGTCAATGTTTCATTCTAATATTAATTAAGGAGAACAACAATGAATAAGATAAGATTATATCACTCTATGGCATGGATGGTTGCCATGAGCATGAGTTTCGCCGGATGTAGCGACCAATTTCTGGAGGACAAGAAAGTATATGGAAGCTATGACGGATCGGTCGTATACGAAAATTATGAGACAGCAGAGGGCCGGGTGGATTATTTATATCAGTGTCTGTTGCCCAATGCTACCGGTGGTGATAATGCACTGACCGATGTGGTCAGTGCTGGCATTAATGATAACTTCTCCCAGTGTACGGAAGAGTACGGAGGGTATTCTGTATACAACGATCCTGCGGCCGTTTTGACAAATCAGACAATTACGGATTATTTCTATGTAATCAATAATGTAACCAGTCCATGGGGGCGTATCCGAGAATGTAACGATATCATTGAGGGAGTGGAAGGGAGCGCTTCTCTTTCTCAGTCAGAGAAGGAACTGTTGTTGGGGCAGGCTTACTTTTTCCGTGCGTGGCGTTATTATCTGTTGGTTAAATTCTACGGGGGTGTGCCTATTGTGGATTATGTACAGAGTCCGATTATCGGGGACGGCAATGGAGAAGATTTGGTGATTCCACGTTCGTCTACCAAGGATTGCATCGATTTTATATGTAATGATTTGGATTTGGCTGCCCGGTATCTTCCGGTACGCTGGACCAATGAGGCACAGAATTTCGGACGTATTACCGCAGGTGCGGCCTTGGCACTGAAAGGACGTGTCCTGTTGATGTATGCCAGCCCTCTTTTCAATCGCTCTGACAATAAAGAACGTTGGGAAGCTGCCTACCAGGCTAATAGTGCCGCTGTCGACAAGTTGGCGGAAGGAAACTTCGGTTTAGGCTATGCAGGCAGTGGAGGTGAACACAATGCCAAAGATTGGGCGAGGATGTTTGCCACTCAAAACGGTGGTGGAGAAGAAGCTGTATTCATCACTTTATATAACAACAAATCACCGGTGGAGGCACAGAATGTGGATAAATACAATTTATGGGAGCAAGGCATCCGCCCGGTAAATGCCAATGGAAGCGGAAGTCGTACTCCGACAGCGGAAATGGTTGATTTGTTCCCTATGGCAGATGGGAAAAAACCGGGAGAGTCGGAATATGTTTATGACAGGAATAAATTTTTTATGAATCGTGACCCACGTTTCTATCGTACATTTGCTTTTCCGGGAGTAGAATGGCGATTCAATGGTGGTGAAAATACGGATTTTACCGGTGATAAAATGAGCACCATTTGGCCGATCCGCTACCGGAACGGAAACGACTACGAATTGTGGAGCTATTGCTGGTATGCCACGGAGGATGACAAAAACAGCGAGAGCAAAAGCGGATACGCCGCCGACATGTTAGGTACGAGCAACAAGGGCGTTTATCTGCGTAAACGTTCGGATGATTATGCATTTGGGACCAACCTGTATAAGTTCAATGATCTCCGAAGCAGTAACCGACAGGGATTCGGCCAATCGGCCGCTCCCTATATGGAGATAAGGTATGCCGAGGTATTGTTGAATCTGGCTGAATCGGCTTGTGGTGCAGAGCATTATAACGAGGCCGTCCGTGCATTGAAGGACATCCGTGCCAGAGTAGGTTACACGGAGGAAGAGAATTATGGACTGAATAGCAATATAGAGAATGATCGTGCCAAATTATTTGAAGCGATTTTGTACGAGCGTCAGATAGAACTGGCCTATGAGGGGAAACGCTTTGAGGACATGCGCCGTTGGATGCTGTTCGATGGCGGCGTAGGGCAAGCTTCCTTGCATGCAAGTTGGGGATTGACCGGATTCGGTGGAAATACTTGTGCTTATTTGGGAGTTACTCCCATGAATGAACGTGGTAAAAGGCATCGCATAGAAATCTACGTCGATGGCTTGGGCGAAGCCAATAACCAGAGCGATCCGCTGGCCAATGTCACTCGTCCGGATGGGCTGACGTTGGATGAAGACATGACCATAGCCATTGACGAAAGCAACGTCCCGACAACTGTCAAAAATCTATATGATTTTTATACGACTTATTTTAGACGTAAAGACATTAGTCTGGATGGTAATACGAATGACATCAATCCCACTTTCCGCCCGGAATATTATTTCTTTGGTTTGAGACAAAGTGCGCAACAAACAAACGCAACGTTGCTACAAACCATCGGGTGGACTGATTATTCTCACGGTGGCATGGGAACATTCGACCCCTTGGCCGAATGACAATCTTCTCCATGTCACACGTACACGGGATTGCCCGTCAGGTTGGAAAGCGCATCGGGCATGGTAGTCACGTGATCAATGAAGTCCGCATCTGAATGTCGGCACGCAAATCATTCGTGTACAACATTCCGTTGAACCGCAGAGCGGGCCGCACCTCCCGGTGCAGCCCGCTCCATATTTTAAAAACCCGAAAAAATAAAAAGATATTCTGTTTAACTTATTGTATTTGTTCAGTAAGTTCAAATGCTTTATTCAGCCAAGGGGTCGAACGTTCCGGGAGCGCCTCCCCTGCTGTAATCTTCCCAACCGATGGTCTGCTGGATTTGTACGTCCTTTTCCAAAGCGCCTTTAGTCAGTCCCAAGAAATAATATTTAGGGAAGAACTTCATGTACAGATCCGTATCCATCCGGAAACGTCTTGTCAGTTGGCTGCACATTTCTCCAAGACTTCCTTGTTGGTATCCACTCCAATCCATAAAGTTTACGGTTATTTACTTCATAAACAGAAAGGACCGCACCTCATGGCACAGCCCTTCCTCATTATAATTATAAAACCCGAAAAAATCATCTATAATTATTCAGTCACAGTCAGGATCTCATCATCTTGGAAATGAATAGTACCCGGATTCTGATCTTGATCGGTCCAGCCAATAGTCTGTCCCAGCCATTCATTATTGTCCAATACCGTTGCATCCAAACCGTTGATATAATAATTACCACGCCAAAGAATATTCACCGGATTATCGCTATTATCTTTATCTGCTGGCGTCAATGGATCTGCTAAATAAAAATGGCTTTTATAGAAAGCTACCAATTGACTTAATTGGGCCTGAAAATCAGCATGGTCTGGGTCCGCTCCCAACACTGCACGTTCTTCAAACAATGGGTCCTTGTCGCCAATATATTCCGATGTTTTCACTACCAACATCTTCGAGTGACGGCAAGTGCCATTCAGTGGAGCCAATCCAAGGGCTGTACAAGTATTCACATTACTCAACTTAAGTTCTTCACCCTGTCCTCCATCATAAAGTAACCAGCGCCATAAATCCCATGAACGCTTTCCTTCGTAAGCCAATTCTATCTGACGCTCTTTCAAGCAAGCTGCAATAGCTTGATAGCGATCCGCAACACTACCTAAACCATAATTATTGGTAGCAGGTATACCTACTCGTCCGCGAATTTCACCAATACATCTTACCGCTTCAGTAACATTCCCTGTAGCAGCATAGCATTCAGCTAGATTCAATACTAATTCAGCAAAACGATATTCATAAATAGTGGTATTGCTGAACTGCAGCTCATCCTCACCAAAGGCCGCATTACTCATCTTACGAACAAAACAGGGACTGTTTACCTTGTTTTCATCACTACCAGACAAGCTATATTGATCATCGGTAGGAGGAAGATTGAACCATTGATAAGCCCATACAATATCTTCCGGATTTTCTTTACTGCCCCATTTTACACCACTAAAAGCAAAAGTACGATAGAAACGAGGGTCACGATTCAAAATAAAATCCATACTTTCGTTTTTAATCTTCACAGCCTCTGTAGCCGGTGTTCCATCAGCCATCGGGAACGCATCAATTAACTCAACAGGAACTGAAACACCCCCGTTACCGCCCTGAGAAGTTAAACGAATATCTTTTTCCCATCCGTTATGTTCGGAATAGCCCGTATTATCTTTCGAGTTCAGTTTAACAATTAGCGCTTCCTTATTCCCGCTATTCGTATTATCATTTGTACCCAACATCTCGGCCCAGCCTTTTGCATTAACACACTGTCCCAAACCATAACCTGCATTTTCTGCAGCTTCACGAGCCAATTGGGTAGCTTTCAAAGCAATCTGCCAACGAATATTCTGCGGATTGTCCCAGTCTTTATTAAACAACGGGCTGGCATACGTCAGCAACACACGACTTTTGTAAGCCAAAGCCCCCACACTAGTCAAGCGTCCATAGTTTACCGAAGCATTCGGCCATACAGCGGGGAGTAAACGAGATGCTTCGTCCAAATCCTTCACAATCTGATCGACACACTGTGTAACGGAAGAACGCGGATAACCATTTTCTATAACCTCTGCATTAATCACTGTGGTCACAATAGGTACCGGACCGTAACAGCGAACCAGCTCAAACAACTGCATGGCACGCAAAAAGAGCATTTGTCCCTTTGCATAACGTTTCGACTCATCACTTACGTTCTTCATTCCATCCAATTCGCCAAGCAACACATTACACAGACGTATGCGCGAGTAAGCATTGTTATTATCTTTAGTATCCAATTTGTTACCAAAATATCCTTTCATAAAATATTCATTCAGGTCACTCACACCAGAAGCTGTCGAAGTCTCACCAGCCATTTTGCCGTTATTGTCAATTCCCCATGCCTCCTCAGTCAGGTTATTCCGGTTCACCCACGAAGTGATAACCACCTTACGAGGGTCAGAATAACCATGAAAGAATCGGTCATATACACCGGCAACATACCAGCTAAGACGAGTTTCGGAATCAAAATCATCATATTTCTCATAGGTTTTCATGTCGAGGAACGAATCACTGCATCCCGAAAAGAAGAAGCTCATGGCCAAAGCTCCTACATATAATAGACTTTTCTTTTTCATAATCGTAACTATATTATATATTATTGTTAGAATGTTACATTCACACCCAAAGACCACGTACGCAAAGTTGGATAATCAGCATTTCCAGCATTATACATATTGCGGTAATGATCGGGATACGGATTGTATAAGTCCCACAAATTATTACCCGACAAATTCAACCGCACACTCTGCATACGCAACGGAGCAATCCATTTCTTCGGCAATGAATAGGCAATAGTCAGGTTACGCACATAGCAACGGAATGTTTCAATGGCCCAGAAATCGGAATCGGCCAGTACAGAACCTCCAATCACGCGGTCACATCCCAAATTCGGATAAGCACCATTCGGGTTTGTTTCCTCGTCAAACATATCTTTCCAGAACGAGTCGGGGCTCCATACGGTTTTTCCACCTCCTGTTTTAATGTCCACTCGGTCAATGAAACGCACACCACCCCATGAAGTAGCAATATTAATACGGAACGACAAATTCTTCCAACTCCCACCCAAACGGGTTGTGAATCCTTGCGAATCTTTTCGACCACAAAGTCGTGCATAATCTTGTTCTTTGTTAATCTGTCCATTAGGAGCTTGTTGTACACCGTCCTTCATTTCACCTCCCAAATCTTGATAAGCCAACATACCAAGACGTAATTCGTCTTTCTTTTCTTTACCAAAGTATTTCGGAGTAGTACCTGCCGCATTAGCGTGTTCAGTCAAGTAATTCCAATAACTGTCAATATCCTCTTGTGTGCGCAAAATACCGTCGCCTGTAGAAGTTCCTTTCCACACTTTAAAGCCATATTTAGCAAATGTGGTAGAGAGCCCTTCTTTCCATGATGTAGAACTAGGATAAGCATTGTCGCGCAAACCTGGAACCCACTTCTTGATACGGCTATCATTAATACCATAATCCAAGCCAATATCGTATTTAAAATCACCAATCTGATCACGCCAAGTCAATGAAAGCTCAGCTCCGTAAGTATCTACACGTCCCCAATTTTCTTCAGCATATTGTCCACCGGCATAAATAGGAATACCTGGTTGACTAGCCATATCTTTATTCAAAATTTCATCATTGATATCATAATATAAATCTAATGTAGCTCCTAAACGGCCTCCTAAGAAACGCATATCAAAACCAACATTAAACTTATCTACAACTTCCCATTTCACATCTCTGTTAGGTGAAGTGTCCGGGAGCAAACGAGTACCTCTGTTTCCACCATTTGAACCAAACTGCATACCTTCCAACTTCGTACTATAAACTTGTTTCCATTTCCATGCCTTCAAATTATCACGTCCTGTACGTCCCCACAAAGCACGAATCTTCATGTATTCCATCCAAGGCAGTTTATCCTTGAACCAGTTCTCTTCCGAAATAACCCATCCGGCAGAAATACCAGGGAAAAAGCCCCAATAGTTCTCTGGAGCAAATTTGGTAGAAGCGTCCGAACGGAAAATGAACTGTAACATGTAACGGTCAAGATAATTATAACTTACACGTCCTAAATAAGACAACGAACCGGATTCTCCTTTCCTAGTAACAGTATTATCCGAGCTCAAAGCTGAGGTGCCATCAGGTTTCACAGTCTGAGGTCCACCCACGCCTAAAAACGTATCAGACATATCGGATGCCAAGTTTTCAAAAGCTATAAGGCGTTCCGAATATTCCGATTCGCTACGTTCGATACCAAACATGGCTGCAATGGAGTGATTACCAAATTTACCATCGTAGTTGACATAGAAGTTATACTGCTGATTCTTCGATACCATATCGGTAAAATTGAGCTGTGTATTCTTATCAAATGTCTTTAACGCAAAATTACTTAAAGGAATATCTTCCGGTAAATGTTGACCTACTTTCGGTTGAGATTTCATATATACAATATCATAAGGAAATGCAGCTTGCTCGGATACGTTTGTCGTATATGAAGTAGCATAGCTTCCACGAATAGTCAATCCTTTGATAAATGGTACTTCATAAGTTAAAGAAAGGTTAGAACCCCAACTATTCATGTCCTGATTGCTGTATGAACCGTTCTCCCGTAATGCAAAATAGTTCCAACTTGATACACTATTATTGGCAAAGCTCGGATTCCGATAAAAATTCTCATACGGAGCCAACCAATATTCCTCTCCATCTTCCATTGTAATGCTCCATGGCATGAAATCAGGAATATGATGCAACACATTGTAATCAGCCTTTTCACTGGCTGCTCCACCGTAAGCATCAAAACGTGCGCCTTTCGTATAAATAGAACGTGTCTTTCCTTCATTACCCGAAACAGAAGCCGACAATTTTACATCAGAAGTCAATTTAATGTCTACCCCGGCACGATAAGTAAAACGTGAATAATCCTGTCCACCCAAATTGGCGCCCTGATTCATGTAACTTGCACCTGCAAAATAAGTGGCACGTTCAGATCCTCCGCTTACGTTCAAAGTATGGGTCTGATTGAACGCAGCTTTCCATCCAGCTTCATCTAACCAATCATAATGATAACCATCCAATGCCGTAATTTCTTCATCGCTAAACAACTTGTTTGTTTCTGAACGTTTAGCCTGATTAGAACCTATTAAAAAAGCATTATGAAAACGTCCATAATCCGAACCTCTCAGCACTTTTGAATGACTAATTGCATCGCTAATAGCAAATTTGCCTGAATAACTAATGCTCGGCACTCCATTCTTTCCTCGTTTAGTTTTCACTAAAATAGCACCATTAGCTGCACGAGAACCATAAATAGCCGCACTCGCATCACGTAATACAGTAATGCTTTCTACTTCCGATGGATCAAGCATATTGAACTGTTCCATACTTGGCAAACCATTCGTTCCTAGCTGAATAACATCGTCAATGATAATTAACGGAATGTTATTACCACCATCTTTTGATAAACCATTCATAGTCTTTGCCTGACGGATGTAGATTTCATTATTCAACGCTCCACCCGGACGACTTGAACCCAAATCCACACTCAGACCATTAATCTCACCTTGCAAAGCTTCCGCCAAAGTGGTAACAGGCAAATCTTCCAAATCCTTAGCCGAAATGGTAGAGACAGATCCGGTTACGTTCTTCATTCTTTGTGTTCCATAACCTACTACTACCACTTCATTCAGCTTTTGCGTATCTTCCAACAACGTTATCTTCAAAACGTCCGTTTTTGGAGTAATTTCTTGTGAAAGATACCCGATGTAAGTAATGTTAAGCTTCCCTCCTTCAGGTACATCAAGGGAAAATTTACCATCAAAGTCTGATATAGTACCCGTGGTACTTCCCACATAAAAATATAGATGAGCGGGGAGTCTTGTAAAAGAAGGTAATAGACAAAGAATACAAATTTAAGTTTCTATTTAGCAAAAGAATATCTATCTTTGCATCCCAAATAAATGAGTTGAATATAACAAAAGAAGAAACATAAGATATTATGAGTTTACAATGTGGCATAGTCGGCCTGCCGAATGTAGGCAAATCGACTCTTTTTAACTGCCTGTCAAATGCTAAGGCGCAGGCGGCCAATTTTCCTTTCTGTACAATTGAACCCAATGTAGGGGTTATCACTGTCCCCGATGAACGTTTGAACAAATTGGCGGAACTGGTTCACCCGGGACGTATTGTTCCTACTACTGTTGAAATTGTGGATATCGCCGGCTTGGTAAAGGGTGCGAGCAAGGGAGAAGGATTGGGAAACAAATTCTTGGCCAATATCCGGGAAACAGACGCTATCCTTCATGTTTTACGTTGTTTTGAAGATGAGAATGTGACACACGTGGATGGGAACGTAGACCCTGTACGTGATAAGGAAATTATTGATACGGAACTTCAGCTGAAAGATTTGGAAACAATTGAAAGCCGTATTCAGAAGATACAGAAACAGGCTCAGACTGGAGGAGACAAACAGGCTAAACTGACTTATGATGTGTTAGTGAAATATAAAGAGGCATTAGAACAAGGTAAATCGGCCCGTACCGTACAGTTCGAAGGCAAAGACGAACAAAAGGTTGCTAAAGAACTCTTTCTGCTCACCTCTAAACCAGTGCTCTATGTATGTAACGTAGACGAAGCAAGTGCTGTCAGCGGGAACAAATATGTGGAACAAGTTCGTGAGGCAATCAAGGAAGAAGAAGCAAACCTGTTAATTGTTGCGGCTAAGATCGAATCGGAAATTGCCGAACTCGAAACGTATGATGAGCGGCAAATGTTTCTCTCGGAGATAGGTTTGGAAGAATCGGGAGTAAACCGTTTAATCAAGGCCGCTTACCAATTACTGAATCTGGAAACCTTCATCACCGCAGGAGAAATGGAAGTGAAAGCCTGGACTTATCAAAAAGGATGGAAAGCACCACAATGCGCAGGAGTGATTCATACTGATTTTGAGAAAGGATTTATACGTGCCGAGGTGATTAAATATGAAGATTACCTGAAATATGGTTCGGAAGCTGCCGTACGCGAAGCCGGAAAACTGGGAGTAGAAGGAAAAGAATATATCGTACAGGACGGAGACATCATGCATTTCCGTTTCAATGTATAACAACTAACACTGATTAAAATGAATGAAATACTTTCCATACTTTGGAATCCTAATGTGGATTTCTTTACTTTCTTCGGTATTCATATCCGCTACTACTCCCTTTGCTGGATGATTGGCCTTGCACTGGCCTATTTCATCGTTCAGAAATTATATAAACAACAGAGAATCAAGCCTGAGCTTTTTGATCCGTTGTTTATCTACTGTTTCTTCGGTATTCTTATCGGAGCGCGTTTAGGACACTGTCTATTCTATGAACCGGGATACTATCTGGCTCATCCGCTAGATATCATTTCTCCTTTCCGCCAAACGGCCGCAGGATGGAAATTTACGGGTTACGAAGGATTGGCCAGTCATGGGGGTACCATTGGCCTCATGATTGCTTTGTGGCTGTATGTCCGTAAGACAAAAGTGAATATTATACGGGTATTGGACAATATTGCCATTGCTACTCCTATCACCGCCTGTTTCATCCGTTTAGGAAATTTAATGAATTCCGAAATCGTAGGTAATCCCACTACCCTGCCCTGGGGATTTATTTTCGCACGCAACGGAGAAGATTTTGCCCGGCATCCGGCACAATTATACGAAGCCATTGCCTACCTGATTATTTTCATGATAGGATGGTATCTCTATAAAAAACACACGGAAAGAGTAGATACCGGATTCTTTTTCGGCTATTGTCTGACCTCTATTTTCACATTCCGATTCTTTGTAGAATTTGTGAAAGCCGCACAGGTAGATTTCGAAAACGGTATGTTGCTGAATATGGGACAATGGTTGAGTATTCCCTTTATCATTATAGGTGTAGCTTGTATGATAGGCAGAAAATGGATACGCCGCTTTTCAAGCAACCGGCAGGAAAAGAAAAAAGTATGAGGGACCTACTTCCCTCCTACTATCTTCTTGATGTCATTCAGTTTGTTCAGAGCTTCCAATGGAGTAAGGTTATTTACGTCCAGATGAAGTATTTCATCGCGTATTTGGCAGAGTACCGGATCGTCCAACTGAAAGAAACTAAGTTGCATGCCTTCCCGACTTTCGGCAATTTCGGCTGTGGGACGCCCGCCAATACCTTGCTGCCGGTTATCTGTCTCCAATTTTTTTAGAATGTCATTGGCGCGCTTTACTATGCTTTTAGGCATGCCGGCCATTTTTGCTACATGAATACCAAATGAGTGTTCACTTCCTCCCCGCTCCAGTTTACGTAGAAAAATCACCTTATTATCAATCTCTTTCACGGAAACATTGTAGTTTTTGATACGGGGAAATGCCTTCTCCATCTCATTCAGTTCATGGTAATGGGTGGCAAACAGGGTACGGGCTTTTGCCTTTGGATGTTCATGAATATATTCTACGATAGCCCAAGCGATAGAGATGCCATCGTAAGTAGAGGTTCCCCGTCCTAACTCGTCAAATAGCACCAAACTGCGAGATGAAATATTGTTCAGAATATCCGCCGCTTCATTCATCTCTACCATAAAAGTGGATTCTCCTACCGAAATGTTATCACTTGCCCCTACACGTGTGAAAATCTTGTCAACCAATCCAATACGAGCACTCTCTGCCGGCACGAAACTTCCTATTTGCGCCAATAAGGTAATCAAGGCTGTTTGCCGTAGCAATGCCGATTTACCGGCCATATTCGGTCCGGTAATGATGATGATTTGTTGTTTTTGGCTATCCAGCATGACATCATTTGCAATATATTTTTCTCCCAAAGGGAGCTGTTTTTCAATGACCGGATGTCTTCCTTGGCGAATATCTATGACATCACTGTTTTCTATAACCGGCCGGACATAATTGTTTTCACGTGCCACATTGGCAAAAGAAAGCAAGCAATCCAAGCGGGCTATTTGGTTGGCATTGATTTGTATGAAAGGGATAAACTCCATCAATGCTGTTACCAATTCCATATACAAACGACTTTCAAGCATCAGGATACGGTCTTCTGCTCCGAGAATTTTCTCTTCATACTCTTTCAGCTCCTGCGTAATATAACGTTCCACATTAGCCAAAGTCTGTTTACGTATCCATTCCGAAGGAACTTTCTCCTTATGTGTATTGCGGACTTCAATATAATAACCAAATACATTGTTGTAACCGATCTTTAGACTGGGTATTCCAGTCAGTTCGCTCTCTCTTTGTTGGATCTGCAAAAGGTAGTCTTTGCCCGAATAGGCGATATGGCGCAGTTCATCCAATTCGGCATTCACTCCGTCACGGATTATCCCACCTTTGTTCAATAATACAGGAGGATCATTCTGTATTTCTTTGGCAATACGCTCGCGTGCTTCGACACATAAATTCAGTTTCTCTCCTATTTTTTTCAGGCTCTCGTTCTCAGCCTGCATACAAGCTTCCTTAATAGGTCCAATAGCTTGCAGGGCCACTTTCATTTGTACCATTTCACGAGGAGATATCCGTCCTGCAGCCGCTTTGGAGACAATACGTTCCAAATCGCCAATTTGGTGTAGTTGCTCTTCCATCAAACCTTTAAAATCGGGTTCACGGAAAAAATAGTCTACAACATCCAGTCGTTCGTTTATCTGCTTCTCATCCCGCAGTGGAAATACCATCCATCGTTTCAGTAAACGTGCTCCCATGGGACTAATGGTTTTGTCGATGACATCCAGCAAACTGATGCCTTCATTCATCATGCTGCTCACCAGCTCTAGGCTACGCACGGTAAACTTGTCCAATCTCACGTATCGGTCTTCCTCGATACGTGAAAGGGCAGTGATATGACTGATTTGCGTATGTTGTGTAATCTCCAGATACTGAAGAATGGCACCTGCCGCCACAATGCCATTCTTCAGGTATTCCACTCCAAATCCTTTCAGATTCTTTGTCTCAAAGTGTTTCAGCAATTTTTCTCTTGAAGAGCTTTCTGTAAAGACCCAGTCTTCCAGTTCAAAAGTAAAATATTTGCCTGTAAAGGTCCGTTCAAATAGTTCCTTTTTTCCTCTTTCAAACAAAATTTCTTTCGGAGCAAAGTTGTCAAGCAATTTATCTATGTAGTCATAAGGCCCTTCCGCAGTTAGAAACTCTCCGGTAGAAATGTCCAGAAAAGCCACTCCACACGCTCCTTTTCCAAAATGCAGCGCCGCAAGAAAATTATTTTCTTTATAATTCAGTATATTGTCATTAATGGAAACCCCCGGTGTAACCAACTCGGTAATGCCCCGTTTTACCAATTTGCGGGTTGTTTTCGGGTCTTCCAATTGGTCGCAAATAGCCACCCGTTTTCCCGCGCGTACCAATTTGGGTAAATAGGTATCCAGTGCGTGATGAGGAAAACCGGCCATCTCTACCGAACGTCCCTGTTGCCCGTTGGCGCGTTTCGTTAAAGTAATGCCCAATATTTCGGATGCCACAATTGCATCCTCCGAATAGGTTTCATAAAAATCCCCACAGCGAAACAATAATACTGCATCCGGATGTTTGCTTTTTAATTCGAAATATTGTTTCATCATGGGAGTCAAAACCACTTCGTTTGCCATTGTTTGTCTATTTTTAATTAGTTGAAATTAGAATACAATCGAGGAGTCATAGCCTTTTGTACGGGCAAAGATACAAAATTTTTTCATTGTTTACGAAGTGTTTTCCCAGAGATTTCGGATATGCCCACCCGGGTGTTTCCTGGTTAGTAACCTGTCACATAATTTAGGTGAACAATGCTTCCCGACACAATCAATACATATTCTTTACCATCTTTTTTGCTTCTTGGTCATTTAGGGTGGCATTCAATTCCTGTCCGCAATATTTACAGTATATGGCGTTCTCTTCATGATCTTTCATTCCACAATGAGGACAGACACGTTTATTTCTTTTTTTGTTTCCCTCGTTAATCATAGTAGCCGAAACTATTCCGGTAGGTACTGCTATGATAGTGTATCCCAACAGCATGACTGTAGCAGACAAGAAACGCCCGAAAGGAGTAATTGGTGTAATATCTCCATATCCTACCGTGGTCATGGTTACAATGGCCCAATAAATACTGTTCGGAATATTATTGAATGCCGAACCAGGAACGTTTCCCTCCACCATATACATAATCGTGCCTATGGCAGTGACCATAATCACTACAAAAAAGAAAAACACCAATATCTTGTTGAAACTCTGTTTCAAGGAGTGCAAAAGCAAATTACCTTCGGCAAGAAAAGAAAATAATTTGAACACACGAAAAATACGAATTAACCGAAATGTGCGAATAACAAGAAAATAACGTGATCCTGGTAGGAAAAATTCCAAATAGACGGGCAAAGTGGCAAGCAAATCCACTATTCCGAAAAAACTAATGATATATCCTTTTGGTCGAGGAGAACAATAAATACGTACCAAATATTCAAAAGTAAAGAAAGCAGTCAGCACATATTCCGTAATTTCCAGAACCAAAGCGAATTGTTGCGGAATGGAATGCAGGCTTTCTAAAAGTACGATCAATACACTGAAAGAGATACAGCCAATCAATGCCACATCAAAAGTTTTTCCCCAGAAAGTGTCCGACTCAAAGATAATTGCGTACAATTTCTCTTTTAAGTCTTTATTTTTCAAGAACGCGTTAAAGCAATCTGTTCCTCTTTTTATCCAACCATCTAACTTTTTCATTTTCATATAAAACTTAAAGTACCGCAAAAGTAATCATTTATAAGAGTTTTACCCATATATTTGTTTGCAATATAAAATATTAACTCTATTTTTGCAAACGCAAACAAGTTTAAAATCCAACAAAAAACTTACTCATGAAAAAAACAGTTTTCCTGCTATGCATGCTATTATGCCTTACTGGGACATTCTGTATAGCAGCTTCTCACAAGGTTAAAGAAGAACAACGCTATAAAATTGCTGTATGTGACTGGATGATTCTGAAACGTCAGAAAATAGGTTCGTTCCAACTGGCGAAAGAATTGAACTGCGATGGGGTAGAAGTGGATATGGGCAGCCTTGGAAAACGTGAAATGTTTGATAACAAATTACGTGAACCTCATTTTCAACAGCTATTCAAAGAAAAATCAAAGGAATTCGGAGTGGAAATCTCTTCTCTTGCCATGTCGGGATTTTACGGGCAATCACTTGTAGCACGGGATAACTATGTAGATTTAATGAAAGACTGCCTGTTGAGCATGAAAGCCATGAATGTGAAAGTAGTTTTTCTTCCATTGGGAGTGGCCTGCGATTTGAATACATATCCCGAATTACGCCCTGAAGTGGTGAAACGTCTGAAAGTTATCGGAGACATGGCTGCCCGAGAAGGGGTAGTGATAGGTATCGAGACTTCTTTAGATGCAAAGGGGGAGGTAGCACTCCTGAAAGAAATCGATTCAAAAGGAGTCAGAATCTATTTTAAATTTCAAAATCCTTTAGAAGCCGGACGAGACTTGTACAAGGAATTGAAAATATTGGGTAAAAATCGCATTTGCCAAATTCACTGCTCGGATACTGACGGCGTGAATCTTCCGGACAATAAACGAATCGACATGAAAAAAGTGAAAAAGACTCTGGATAAAATGAACTGGAGCGGCTGGCTGGTAGTAGAACGCTCGAGAGACACAAGAGATGTACACAACGTAAAAAAGAACTATGGAACAAACGTCAACTATTTGAAAAGTATTTTTCAAAAGTAGTTCACAGGCATGAACGGAACGGCAGATCATATCGATAGCGAACTGTTAAGACGGATGAAAGAAGGGGATAGCGTCGCTTTCACGTCTATTTACGAGAAATACAATAAAATGTTGTATCTTTTGGCGTTGCGTTATTTTCAAAACCCTACGATGGCTGAAGATGCCGTACAACATGTCTATACCCGTTTGTGGGAAACCCGTTCCGAGATGTATGCGGACTTGAATGTACGCAATTATCTGTTCACCATGATGAAAAACTATGTGCTCACCACAATCCGAAATGAAAGCAATGCTATTGAAAAGAATTATCAGATGGCTTATGCTGAACCAGATTATGACGATAGTTTGATTGAGAAAATAGAAGAAAAAGAATTAAGAAGTATGCTGGACAAGGCTATATCCCAGTTGCCAGAACAAAAAAGAATAATTTGTTTAATGAAAATGGAAGGAAAATTGACGAATCAGGAAATTGCGGAACAGATGAATTTATCAACCAATACAGTGAAGACACATTACTTTCAATCTATTAAAATTCTACGTGCCAAGTTATGTAAAATGTTAACTATTGTTACAGAACTCATCCTTTTTGGATATTCATGTGTTAATAATATGTTTTAGGTAAGGTATTAGCTATTTTCAAGGTATGAGTAATATTAAAAAAAGAGGATTTAATAAAAGACGTGCTGAAAGGAATTACCGACACCGCAGAGATTTCAGAAGTCGTAAAATCGTTCGCCACCAATGAAGGGCAAAACTTCTTATCCAACGACATCGATGAATCTATCGAATCGCTTCTACAGGGAGGCGACAGCGAGTTGGTGTCCGTCAGCCGGATTCCCTCCGATAAGATGCTGACCCGGATTAACCGTCAGATTCGTTTTCGCCAAATTCGCCGTATAAGTCTACGGGCAGCTGCTGTAATGGTTCCGTTTATCCTGTTAATGGGATTCATAGGGTATGCAAACTCAATGCGTTCATTAAGTGATGAAGCGTACGCCGAAATATACGTACCGAAAGGAGCACAACGACAGATTACCCTCGAAGACGGGAGTCAGATTTATCTGGGTTCCGATACCCGTTTCCGCTATCCGAAAAACTTTTCATCTGAAGTAAGGAAAGTGCATCTGGAAGGAGAAGGATATTTTATCGTGGAAAAAAATCCCAAACGTCCGTTTGTTATCGAAATAGATGATGTAGAAGTAAAGGTACTAGGTACTTCATTCAATGTGGAAGCCTACCCGGAAGACAGTAGAATCACTCTGCAACTGGATGAAGGAAGTATTAAATTGACAGCGTCGTCATCACAAAAGGGCTATGTAATGGTTCCCGGAGAGAAACTGATATATAGCCGTAAAGATGGAAATGGCACTATTTCCCGAACAAAAAATGAATCGGCACTAAAGAATTGGGAAAATCAGACTTTTTCATTCGATAATACACCTCTCCGCCAAGTACTGGAAACAATAAAGCATTGGCATGAAGTTGATTTCCAAACGGATACAGAGGAAGTATGGAAATATTCCTATACCTTTGAATCTGGTAAGGACTCTTTGGAAGAAATCTTATCGGATATGGAAAAGGTTTCTCCTATTCAGTTTAAGCGTGAAGGAAAAACAATAAAAATCTCTATGAAATAAAAAAAGTGTGTATCTTTACACACTGAATGGAAAAGAGTTTACATGATTTCAAGAATAATGGTCTTCTATGCAGAATTCTTTTTGCATTCTTGGTGATCATAATAGGTACCGATAGATTATCGGCACAAAATATCACGCTGAATTTCCAGGAAGCGAAAATGAGTGAAGTGATGGAAGCCATTTCCGAACAGACTGGTCTGCAATTCGTCTATAGTCAGCCGGTAGTCAACCCCAATCAAATCATCAGTATCCACGCAGAGGAAGAAGAATTGAATTATGTGTTGAGAGCACTTTGTGGAAGAGAGCTCGACTATGAAATCAGTGACGGGAAAATCTATCTTAAACCCAATATACGACGTGGAGGTATGAGGGTTTCCGGATACATTAAAGATGCCGAAGGCGAACCCATTATCGGGGCAAATGTCCACATAGCGGGAAGCCAAGCCGGTACCATATCCGATTTTGATGGATATTACTCTATCGAGGTCCCACCGGACAAAAAAATAGCCGTATTCTATATCGGGTATATCACTCAGACCCTTACACCGAAAAAAGAACTGTTAAACATTATCCTGCAGGAAGACACCCAGACTTTAGATGAGGTGGTGGTAGTGGGTTATGGTTTTCAGAAAATGAGAAATGTAACGGGATCCGTGTCTACGTTGTCTGTCGATAACATCGATTACCTTCCTGTGTCAACCCTTGCCGAAGCCATGGAAGGGCAACTGAATGGTGTAAGCGTGGAAAAAAGCAATGACCGTCCCGGTACGTTCCCGACTCTTAACATCCGGCATGCTAACCGATTGGACAATCTATCAAGTGCCAACCTGGCAAATATTCCTTTAGTGGTGATTGATGACATGATTCAGCTTAGTCAAACCGGTTCACCCACCTTGGAACAGTTCAACCTGCTTGATTTGTCCGAAGTGGAAAGCATTACGGTCTTGCGTGATGCCAGTGCCTCCATCTACGGTTCACGAGCTTCGGGTGGTGTCATATTGGTGAAAACCCAACGGGGTAAATACGGTCGTCCAAAAGTCAGTTACACAGGCAAGCTGGCTTACAATGAAGCAATCAGCCACAGTAAGGTACTGACGGGAAGCGACTACGGACGCTTTGCCAATTCTTATACGGTAGGAGCGGGACTGGCCAAAAACCACATGGATTTGAGAAACCTATATAGCGAGAATGAAATAAAATTGCTCGATAATCTGAATTATAACTGGCTGGACAAGGCTTGGGACGCATCACTTACTCACAATCATTCGGTAAATGTAAGCGGAGGAACGGATAAACTCACCTATTTTGCCGGAGCCAGCTATTTCAATCAAGGAGCCAATTTGGGAGATGTCGATTACGAGCGTTTCACATATCGCACGGGAGTGGATATCTCCGTATTCTCTAATCTGAAATTTTCAGCTTCCTTATCAGGAAATACAGGTGACAGGAAAACAACTTTCGCCAATGGTGCCCGTTTCAATGCATACGGTGGGCAGGCCAGTCGCGAAAGCGAATACCGGGTGTTGCACCACATGCCCCGCCATATTCCTTGGAGTGTCCAACTGACCGATGAAAGAGGGAACCGGCAAACATATTGGACAGGTCCCACGGCCAACACATACCGGACACCTTCATGGAACAACACCAGCGTTACCTCATGGAATTACTTTGCGCAACAACAAAACGGTTCTTACAGCATAGACGAAAACAACAGTTGGAGCGCGAACTTTTTTTTAGTATACAATATTCCTGCCGTGAAAGGGCTTTCGCTACGGGCCACGTATGCCACTACCCATACCAATAACGTAAACGAGCAGGCAAGCCTCCCTTACCAATTGGCTTATTTGAAAAACCCCAACCAACAAGACGGACATCTGGAAAGCGAATGGGAACCTTTGAAAGATAATTATCATATACGAGATTTTACATCCAACTCGCAAATACGATTTTACGACCTGAACACTACCAGCACACAATTAAATGCTTACATCAATTATGAGCGTTCTTTTGGAAAACATACTGTTGAAGCCATGGGTTCGATAGAACGTGGAGAAATGTCATATTCTTCGCGCCAGCTGGTATACGACGGACTTCCTGCCGATGCGGCAGACCTGTTCAGACGGGTGGGGAACTCTGCTCTCAGTGACTATCTTTCAACTTCCAATAGCGTAAGCACAAGAGGAGAAACCGGAACCTTATCCTATCTGGGACGTATCCATTACAACTATGACGATAAGTATATGTTACAGTTTATTTTCCGCTCCGATGCTTCTACCAAGTTTGCCCCAAACAATTACTGGGGATTTTTTCCTGGCATCTCCGCCGGATGGATCATATCATCGGAATCTTGGTTCCATCAGAGGTTGCCTTGGATAAACTATTTGAAAATGCGTATGTCGTGGGGACAGACCGGGCGTGATAATGTAAATATGTGGCAGTGGAAGCAATTCTACAATGTCCGGAGCGATGGAGTGCAGTTTGGTCCCAATGGAGGACAAGCTTCCGGAGCCCTGCAGCCTGAAAGGACTCCGAATCCCCAACTGAAATGGGATACGACCGACAAATTCAATCTCGGGTTCGATATGCGTTTCTTCGGAAGCCGTTTAGGGGCCACTTTGGATTTGTATTATGATATCAACGATCGGATCTTGAATAAAAAGATGGCGGGACAGGTAGGAATTCCCATTTATGCCGGAGGAGCTTATGCGGAAGAAAACTACGGGAGAATCGACACGTATGGTGCCGAACTCAGTATCAATTGGCAAGATAAGATAGGACACTTGAATTACTATATAGGAATGGATATCAGTCTTGACGGGAACCGCATAAAGAAATGGCCGGCAAAACTACGTTACAACCAATACGACTCAAGTAGCGAATGGAGTGAAGGCATGTCCACCATACTTCCATATTGGGGGTTCAAAACATGGAAAGGTACTTCTGCCGGCGATGGCATCCTTCGTACACAAGAGGATATCGACAATTATTGGAATTATCTGACAGAACACGCCGATGCGGCAGGAACTACTCCGGCTTATTTCGGGAATGAAAAAGAAAATTTACGGTTGGGCATGCTGGCTTATCAGGATTTGGGCGGAGAAATGGTAAACGGTGTCCAGCAAATAGCCAACGGACGCATAGAAAAGGAACAGGACTATGCAAAACTATGCGATAAAAATCGCGATTATGGTTTTACAACCCGCTTGGGAGGACATTGGAAGAATCTGTCATTCCATACGGTCATTTTCACTTCATGGAATGGCATAAGTTTCATCGATTGCATAGACATTAAAAGTGGGAATGGCAATATGTTGTGGACTCCGGATTCATTCTGGAAAGATATGTTTGACCCGGAAACGAATCCGGACGGGCAGTATCCCAATGTAGGCGCCAACCGTCAGATAGACGGTTCGGTGATTTCTCCTTCCGATTTTTGGACGGTTGGCACATTCCGCTGTTATGTGAAAAACCTGAGTATCTCGTATACATTACCGGGACGTTGGTTGGCTCCGGCAAGAGTCGAATCCGCAACCATAAGTCTTTCGGGTAATAATTTATGGGATTTTTACAATCCCTTTCCCGACCATTATCGTAACATGTACGACAGTTCATACAGCGATTATCCGACATTGCGAACTTGGTCATTCGGTATAAAACTAACTTTTTGATGAATCCCCGTTATGAAGAAATCAGCTTTTCATATCCGTTTTCTTTTCTGGATCCTTATTTTCTTGGGAGAGTCGGCATGCAGTGAGTCTTTTCTGAGAAACATGGAAAATTATGGTTCTTACGGAGACGAAACCTTTAATTCCGAAACGATGGTAACCGACTATGTGAATACGCTCTATGCCCGTGCGTTCCGCGGTTATAACCTGCCCGGGCAGGATTTGTTGGGATTATGGGCAGACCGTAGTAACCTGACAACAGAAAAATGGGGGATGAGTGACTGGATAAACCCAAGTGTCACGCATTATACATCAGCTTCCGAAGCGACTAATTTGGTCAGCTATTTCGGCTATGCTTTGGGAACCAGCACCAACAATACGCCTTATACACGCATACGGAACGGCAATATCTTGCTTGAGGAACTGGAGAGTTCCACTATCTCGGAAACCTCCAAGAACTATGCACGCGGACAAGCACTTTGCTTACGCGCCATGCAACTGTTCGATTTGGTCCGTACATACGGTTCCGTACCCATCGTGACTAAAGTGCTGAATGCGACCGTGGCCGGTCCGGCTGAACAATTGCCCCGTGCTTCAGTGACCCGATGTGTGGAACAGATACTTCGTGACTTAAATGAAGCGGCTTCCTTACTGCCTGATGATTGGGGAGCCTCTGAATACGGACGGCTGACAAGCGGTGCGGCGCTCGCCTTGAAAAGCCGCGTGCTGCTTACTTATGCGAGCCCTGTCTTCAACAGAGATTGGAACAATCCGGACAACAAGCGTTGGGCAGCCGCTTTAAAAGCAACGCTTGCAGCCCAAAGCGCCCTTGCCGCAAATGGACTGGACGGATGCAGCAATGCCAGGGAATGGGCTGAAATGCTGGCACGTACAGATAACAGCTTTCATAAGGAAGCTATTATCCTTAAATTGCTGACGGACGAACAAGGAAGCGACAATGAATACAATGGATGGGAACATTTACTGCGTCTGCCTTCACAAGAAGGCCTTAACGGCTATGCGGCTCCCATAGAAATGATTGACGCTTTTCCTATGGCCGATGGCAGGCGCCCTACAGATAAAGTAAAAATAGCCTTGGGGTCTAAATCATTCTTTGTAGGCAGGGACCCTCGTTTCTACCGGACTTTTGCTTTCAATGGCATAAAGTGGGGGTATAATGAACATCCGGACAATGTAGTGTGGGCATACCGATGGAGGGAAAGTGGCTACGCCTATGGATATAGCGACCAGAACCAAATAGAAAGCCCGGCATTTGTCCGTAAAATGACCGGTATGGAGACTTCCACCACAGAGAATTTCAGTTATTCAAGCATTGATATCTATGAATATCGTTATGCGGAACTCATTTTAAATCTGGCGGAATGTTATGCGGCCACAGGGCATCCCGATGAAGCTGTAAAATGGTTGGGCGAAATACGTAAAAGAGTGGGGATTCCCGCAGGAGAAGATGGTACGTATGGAATCGGCCGTTTAGCGGACAGGCATCAGGCTATCGAAGCTTGCCTTTATGAAAGGCAAATAGAATTGGCCTATGAAGGCAAACGATTTTGGGATGTATGGCGATGGCTGCTTTATGATGGGGGACAAGGAGACGGATTGCAACTGAGTGATGTGAATACCTGCACGGCATTAGGCATTCCCCCGTTAAACGGCACTCACCGTACCTCTTTGTATGTGGACGTTTTGTCCTACCATTACACGATAGGGGAGGAGGACCCGTTGTTATCCAAACGTTCCGATATGGAAGCCGATCCCGATGCCGCCGATTTTGAAGAACAATTAGTCCGTCTGCAAGGTTTTTGGGAAAAGTACTTCACCTACGGAATGCCGGACGCTCCGGCGGACAGAGATAAGAATGACAATCCGGTAGATATCTTCTGGCGTCCCAACTATTATATTCATGGATTAGGAAGCATTGTCTTGAACAACAACACCTGGCTAGGACAAACCATTGGCTGGACAGATCCAAACGGTATGGACGGTACAATCGGATGGCAAGACAGCGAAACACTGACGGTGGAATGACAGCTACGACAACGCTTACCCTGAAAAGGCCCGATTGATCAAGTCTGGCGCGCAGGCTTGTTCTATCGCACGCTATACGCCGCCGGAGAAGCCGCTTTCGCGGAAAAGAAAGGAGAAAGAAAAACTCTTAAGAATCTCCGCCGAAACTGTCGGAGTTTTCGGAAAGATTCTTAAGAAAGTTTCGGAAAACTCCGACAGTTTTTCCGCTTCCTCTCCGGGAACTTTTCCCGTATCCCCCGATACATCACTTTCCATATCTGATGACGCTGCTCCGGCCGGACAACCATGTCACCTTTCACAGCCGGTCGCGTCACCTTCCGCGACTAATCATCTCACTCTTCGCGACCGGCCGCGTCCGTTTCTTTTTTTTCCTGTTTACAAGGAATTCAAAGCCTTTTGGCACAGGCGTTTCAGCAAAAGTGAAGATACACAATTTGAAATGTAAAATATAGATATGAGAAGGGCCGGACTGATACATAACAGCCTTTTCGGAAACGTTCAAAAGATTTCTAAAGTAAAATAAGTAAAAAAATAAAAAATATTCGTAATCCGCATCATACGTTTTGTCTTTTCATGTGTCTATATTAGTGAATGTATTAAAACATTTCTGTTTAACTTTAAAATTTATTAGTATGAGGCACAAGATTCTTCTTGTATTATTCGCCGTCATGACGATGATGGGAAGCGCGTTAGCGCAGACTCGAAGCGTGACTGGCCAAGTTGTCGATGAAAAGGGGGAACCTGTCATCGGCGCCAACATCAAAGTTGTGGGAAGTACCACGGGTACTTATCTGTGTAATTGTCTGATTCAAAACAGATAGGCAGGCGCTTCACCCGATAGAAGTCGTATAAACCGATTATAAGCATATATGTTTAACTTAAAAAATCAATCTATGAGAAAAAAATCATTGATGATTCCTCTTTGCCCCAATGGACGGGGAAGGGGAAAGAAAGCCGTCTTATGGTCTTTTGCCATAGGGGCTTTATTCTTGGCTTCTTGTAGCAAGGGAGCGGATTGCGATGAGTCGTTTTCCAGCAGTACTCAAAATGCAGTACTGACTTCCCCATCGTCAGAATCCATTAGTTTTGATACTAAAATCGAGTCGGACGGCAGTGAAAAAGTTCAAGTGTCTTGGCCGGTAGTGCATGGCGCAGGTGGCTATGAGTATGAAGTGAAAGATGTTACTGACCCTGAAGCGATAGTAATAACGGTTCCCAAAGACACATTGGATGGAACTTCATTCTCGTTTGCCAAAGCTGAAGACACTAACTTTGAAATTCATGTCAGATCTTTGGGAAATCCAATGCAGAACAATAAGGAGGCCGAACAAGCTACCATTGTGAATTATTCCACCATTATTCCGGCGGACATTGTTCCTCAAGGTGTTGATATGGTGGCATTCATCAAGGGCAAACTGGGAGACGGTTCTACCGAGCAAGCATTCGAGTTGGAAGCCGGCGGACGTTACGAACTGAACGAGCCGCTTGATTTCGGGAACCGCCCAATCACTCTGCGTGGTAATAAAAAGAATCGTCCGATAATTACATACGGAGCAGAAGGTGTCATCCGTACGGGTAACGGATTGAAGGTCAAGTTTATCAACTTTGATTGCACCGCACAGGCAAAACCTTTGAGGGGTGTCGTTGAGTGCTCGACGGAAGGTGAGCCTGCATTGGAAGGCCCTAACTTTGGATATAAGGATGAAGGATATGTATTACAAAACCCGGTATTGTTGCAAGAGTGCTGGTTTAAGAATGTCAATTTCGGTTTGTTCCATACAGGAACCGCCGCTTGGATGGTAAGAGATGTACGCGTAATGGACTGTATCGTCCAGCTCAGTTGCGATGGAAAAGATTTTGGAGATGGTTCTGTAATTGGCTCTTATGGTGCTTCTAATTATAAAAACGGAACTCAAGTGTGGAAATGCGGAATCCGTGATGTTACCGTTAAAAACAGTACTTTTTATAACATTAAATCGAACAGCAAGAACCGTTTCCTCCGTTTCAGTAATAACAATCTTAGCAATACTTTCGGTACAAAGGATGGTTCTGCCACCATCGAAAACTGTACGCTCATTAGGACCTATGATGACAAAGAGTTTGGCAACAATACTCCAAACACCAAAGAATACAAGATTTCCTTTAATGGCAACATTTGTTATGATGTATTCCGCTTGCAGAAATTCATTCAAGGAAACTGTACAAATACCGTCAACCCGACAAAAAATACCATTTGCGGTATTAAAAACGCGGTGGATGACACGGATAAAAGTAAATGGGCAACCGAAGAGAATATTGCTTTTGAGCAAACTGACCTTACTCAAGAACTTGATTTGACTCAACCTAACGGTGGCCTGAAGCTGAAACCTGTCAGTGGAAGCATCTCTATGACCATTGGCGACCCGCGTTGGCTGGAGTAATTAAACGAATCAATTAATATTAATACTATTACCAAATGAAACATCATAGTATATTCAAAATAGGTCTGGGCATATTGCTGGCCTTATTCATGGCAGTACCTGCGTTGGCTCAGACAACTGTTTCGGGCGTGGTCGTGGACGAAAACGAAGAGACAGTGATAGGCGCATCTGTTAAAGTAGTGGGTACTCAGACCGGTACCATTACAGACATGAATGGTAAATTCAGCGTGACGGTTCCTGAAAATGGAGCCATCGAAATTTCATTCATCGGATATATCACCCAACAAATCAAGAAATTCACTCCCGATATGAAGATTGTCCTGAAAGAGGATACCCAGAATATGGAGGAAGTAGTCGTAGTGGGTTATGCCACACAGAAAAAGGCGCATTTGACAGGTTCCGTGGCTACCATTCCGGTAGAAGATATCCAAGACCTTTCTTCCGGAGGAGTGGCCAGCATGTTGAGAGGATTGGTTCCGGGGCTTAGCGTAAGCGGCGGACAAGGACGCCCGGGCGAAAACGCCACGATTTATATTCGTGACACCAATGCATTAGGCGATGTAGGTTCCACGGCCCAAGAGCCTTTGTTCGTTATCGACGGATTTATCTATCCGAACGATGTGAAAGTAGGTAATGTCCGTCAGAACTTGGGCGCTGAAGCGTTTAACAATCTTGACCCTTCCACCATTGAGAGTATTTCTGTACTAAAGGATGGTTCAGCCGCCGTATATGGTGCCCGGGCCGCTAACGGTGTCATCTTGGTAACTACCAAAAAGGGTAAGTTAGGCAAACCGATGATTTCATACAGTGGCAACTACGGTTTCACGGATGAGGTATCACGCCCCGACATGCTGAGCACATACGATTACGGACGACTCTACAACGCAGTGAAAGCTGCCGATCCTTTTGACGTGGATAATATGAACCTCCGCAGCGACTTGTTCCAGGCTGATGAACTGGAAGCGATGAAACGCCTCAATTACGATATGCTAGACAAATATTGGGAAACCGGTATTACCATGAAGCATTCCGTAAATGTAAGCGGTGCAACCGAAAAGGCCAACTATTTTGCCAGTATCGGCTATTTCGAACAGGAAGGCAACTTAGGCCGCCTCGATTACGACCGCTGGAACTACCGTGCCGGTGTGGACTTGAAAATCAGTGACTGGGTAAAAGCAAGCTTGATGGTATCAGGCGACTATGGCGAAAAGAACAAGCCTCTGATTAAAATCGGTGGAAGCAACATCGAAAAAGACTACAATCTGATGCTGACCCGTCCGGGATATATCCCAGAATACGTGAATGGATATCCTATCATAGCAATGGGACCTGAAAATGGCAATCCTACCAACGACCAGTTGTATCACTACGCCACCTTGCAGGAGAACGGAGACTATAGCGAAAACCAAAACTCGAACACGACCATTAACGGCAGCTTGAGCTACGATTTCGGCTGGAGCAAGATTTTAAAAGGTTTGAACCTGCGCTTCTCTTACTCGAAAACCATCAATACGAATAAGGCTAACGAGTATGCCACCGACTTCACTGTATACCAAATGCTGGAACGCAGCGGTAGCGGAAAACACCTCTACACGCCTGTGGACGGACAAGACTTTGAAGCGTTGATGGTGGAAAGCAATTTCAACCCTAGGAAAATCGCCAATGGAGACAAATCTTATTTGTCACGTGATATGGTTCGTACAGACAGTTACCAGATGAACTTTACGGCTTCTTACAACCGCGAATTCAAGCAACATTCTGTCAACGCCCTCTTTTCTATCGAAAAATCGGAAACGGAAAGCGAATATGTAATGGCCAAAAGGCAAGACCCGTATCCTTTCACCACAGGACAGTTCAACTCCGCCACGGGTGAGAAAGACGGTAACTTTACCCGTTCCGAATCGGGAACGCTCTCTTATATCGGCCGCATCAACTATGCATACGCCAACAAATATTTGCTGGAACTCTTGATTCGTTCGGATGCCTCTACCAAATTCGCTCCGAAAAACTACTGGGGAACATTCCCTTCCGCTTCGGCAGGTTGGGTGGTATCAGGCGAGGACTGGTTCCAGGAAAAAGTAAAAGGCATTGACTATTTGAAGGTACGTGCCTCATTCGGTTTGACCGGACGTGACAATACCGAACCGTGGCAGTGGATGCGTATCTTCAGTCAAGACGCTTATCGCGGTCCGATATTCGGTGAGACTTCCAATGGCAGCTCTTTGCCCCGTATCACCATCAACAAGAACAACTCAGCTGTAAACTCTGATGTACATTGGGACAAATCGTATAAGGCAAACTTCGGTATCGATATCAACTTGCTCGATAACCGTCTGGCTGTTACGTTTGATGCGTACCGTGAGTGGAATCGTGAAATGTTGATGAAGATAGCCCAGGCTGTACCCTCTACTGTAGGTACGCAGAGTGCTGCTGTCAATCTTGGTGAAATGGATAACTGGGGATACGAATTGAGCCTGACTTGGAAAGACAAAATCGGCAAAGACTTCAAATATCGTATCAATCTGAATACCGGTTATTCTGACAACCGAGTGTTGAGGATGGACTTTAAACAAGACTATACCTTCCGCCAGATTCAATACAAGGGACGTACGGATGTAGGAACTTGGGGAATGCAATGCATCGGCATGTTCCGCAGTTTCCAGGAGATTGAAGAATATTTCGACCGCTATATGGTAACCGGTGCCGACGCGACAGGTAATCCTATATACGGTAAGTACATGGGAAAGGACAAATCGGAAATCCGTCCGGGTATGTTGATTTACAAAGACGTGCGCGGTGCAAAACAAGAAGATGGCACATATGCCGGTCCAGATGGTATCGTGGATAAGGACAATGACTTGGTTCGCTTGTCAGACCGCAGCAATCCTTACGGCTTTACTGTAAACTTGGGCGCGGAGTACAAAAACTTCTCTCTGTCGGCACAAATCAGCACAAGCTGGGGTGGATACAGCTTCATTCCAAGTAACGCACGCGATTTCTTATACGACAAGGAAATCTCTAACATGCCGTCTATCTGGAATCCGGACAACATGTTCGTCTACCAGGATATTTACGACGGTTCGGGTAATCTGATAATGAAAGAAAACCGCAACGGTAAGATGCCTAACTTGGCTTATGCCGATGTGAATAAGGTAGAATCTTCATTTTGGAGAGTAAGCGGAACCAGAGCCTCTCTCAACAACCTGACCTTGGCATACAAACTTCCGTCGGAATGGGTGAAGAAAGTAGGCATTGAAAGCTGCCGTGTCAACGTCACAGGCCAGAACTTGCTGAGCCTCTACAATCCGTATCCTGACAATTTCATGGATCCGATGTGCGACTTCGGCAAATATCCTGTATTGAGAAAGTTCACCGTAGGATTAAACGTGACATTCTAACACAAGTATGTTGAATTTTAAACGAAAAGAAACAATGAAAAATAGCACTATAAAAATGTTAGGCATAGGCTTGGTCTCCTCACTTGCATTCACGGCTTGCAGCGACCAGTTCTTGGAGGACAAGAAAAACTATGACAACGTAAACCCGGGCATCTACGACTTTTACGAAGGCGCCTACGCACGTGTGAGCGACGCATACGGCTGGACACTGCCCAACTGTAATACAAACGCCAACTGGAAATACAATTCCACGGGTTTGGCAGACGACCAGGCCAAGGGTACCGAGGAGTATACCGGTTTCGGTCCGTTCGTAGATCCCTTGAAAGAGCTGAAATCTATTGATAGCCCCACCGTTCCCGATTATTACATGGGGGACGCATCGAACATCCAGAATTCCGTATACGGACGTATCCGTAACATTAACGAGATTATAGACGGAATCTCGAACAGTAAACTGGATGAGGCGACCAAAAATGAGTTCTTGGGTCAAGTATACTTCTTGCGTGCCTGGTGTTACTACCAGTTAGTGAAATGGTACGGTGGCGTGCCTTTGGTAAAAACCATGGTCGACCCTACAGAGGATGCCCATACTCCCCGTTCTTCAGCAAAAGAGTGCATAGAGTTCATCTTGGATGACTTGCAGAAATCGGCCGATATGTTGAAAGAAACGACCGGAGACGGTGGTTGGAAATCGAGTAATGACTGGGGACGCGTCACAACCGGTACTGCTCTGGCATTGAAAGGGCGTGTGTTGCTGTTGTGGGCAAGCCCGCTTTTCAATCGTGCCAACGACCAGTCACGCTGGGATAACGCTTACACGGAAATGGAAAAAGACTTGCCGGTAATCCGGGCTTGCGGTTACGGTTTGTACGAAGATGGCAATCCGGCAAACGGAGCTACCTTTGCCAAGATCTTTACACAAGTGAAGAGCCCTGAGAACGTATTTGTTACCATCCGCAGTTCAGTAGATCCGGACGAGAATGGTTATAGCAACTTCTGGGAAGAATTCATTCGTCCGAAAAACACCGGGGGCAAAGGGAACATTACTCCGTCACAAACCATGATAGACCTGTTCCCGATGAAAGACGGCAAGCGCCCGGCCACTTACACGGCATATAGCAACTTGCCCTCATCGACCCAAGCCTATGTCAAAAACTATCCGTTCATGGATCGTGACCCACGCTTTTACCGGACTTTCGTATTTCCCGGTTTCCGTTGGGCATATAACGGCGACGCTACGAAGAACGATGGCAACAATCCTTCTTACAATACCGGTAAGGATTATGAATTGTGGAGCTATGTATGGTATGTGGAAGAAAACTCTGTGGGTAATCCTGAGAGCGGTGATGCATACGCCGCAGACAATCTGCTGAAAAACAACAAAAGCGTTTATTTACGTAAACGCTCTGATGATGCAGATTTGAATTCTCCATTATACGCATACGAGCCTGAATTTAATGCCAATGCGAGCGCTTTCCGTTTTTCGGGAGCTCCTTACATCGAACTTCGTTTTGCCGAAGTATTGCTCAACTATGCCGAGGCAGCTTGTATGGCCGGACATACCGACATTGCCATGGATCAAATCAAAGCCATACGCCAGCGTGCCGGTTACACAGGCGATTGCGGACTGTCGGGCATTGGCAGCGACAAACCATCGTGCATGTCTGCCATTCTTTATGAGCGTCAGATAGAATTCGCCTACGAAGGCAAACGTTTCGATGACCTCCGTCGTTGGATGTTGTTTGATGGTGGTGCGGAATTGGCCGAAGGTGCGCCCTCATCTTGGGCTCCCACAGGCTGGGGAGGAAACACTTGTACTTGGTTGGGCTTCACGCCGTTGAATGGCCAGCGTCGTGAAAGTTTGGAATATCGTACAGCCGATATTTATGGCTTAGGCGGAACTACGACAGATAGTGACCCACTCATCAAAGCCGGTGTGGAACGCTGTGCCGCGGTGGATATAAACAAGCCCGATTTGGACACTCAGCTGCAAACTCTGCGGGATTGGTATGAGACGCATTTGGTTTACAAGATGAAGAAAGGAGATGAACGTGAGGAATCAGGTAGTGGCAATACGGACCTGTACATGAAGTTCTTCCCTAAATATTATTTCTTGGGACTGACTAAAGGCGCTTTGGAAAAGGACGTACAAATCCAGCAGACCATCGGTTGGGATGATGCGGTGAAAGCCAACGGAACGTTCGACCCCTTGGCTGAATAAAGCATTTGAACTTACTGAACAAACACAATAAGTTAAACAGAATATCTTTTTATTTTTTCGGGTTTTAAATTATAGAGCGGGCTGCACCGGGAGGTGCGGCCCGCTCTGTCTGTAAAGCCTGCGAGTATTTGCTTCCATGTCCTGATTTTCTCCATGCCACACGTACACGGATTGACGTCAGGTTGGAAAGCGCATCGGGCACGGCAGTCATGTCTGTACTGATTCTTTTTGCATTTGCACGGAACTTAAAGGAACCGCTTATTTGTCCGTGTGGCTGCTTTTCGTCACATCGGAGAGGTTATCGTTTCCTTCAGCATTGCCTATCCACTTGAAAGGCATGCCTTCGTTGGTGCAACAGTTGTATACATGTGTATTCGTGTTTTTTTGATTATATCCGGCAATACCACCTGCATGACCTTGTGCCGTTACTTGTACCGTGGAACGGGTGACACAGGTATGTATTTCCCCTCCTTTCGCGTTGTTTCCCACAATGCCTCCTGCAGCGGAGTTGGCTTCCACCGATGTGTTCCTGGCTGTCACAGCAGCCTCGTTTGTGCAGCCCGTCAGCGTGCCACTCTCGTTTTCACCGGCAATGCCACCCGCTTTGGCATAGATCTTATCGTTGGAAAGGACGGAGATTATTTCGGCATGGTTATACGAGTTTTTTATCTTTCCTCCTTCCATCCGGCCTACTATGCCTCCTGCAATGGCTTTACCCGTGGCTTCCGTTATTTCGGTCATACCGTAGTTGTGGCAGGAAAGGATTTCACCATACACATTCGAATGGCCGTTTGAAGAATAGGTTATCGTACCCGTCACTCCGCCCGCATATATGGAATCACCCTTGCAGGAAATATCCTGATTGTTCTCAGAGTAAGAGATACTGGAAGCGGTGATACCTACTATGCCACCTATGTAAATACGGGAAGAAGTATTCGTATCCCGATTTTCTCCTTCCATATATCCTTCGTTCTGACATCCCGTAATGGTTCCGTAGTTGGCTCCCACTACACCTCCTTCGTACAGGATGGACCTGCTTTTCGTTCCATATCCTGTCATGGCAGTGGATATGCTGCTTATGGAGGCCGAATTCCGGCATCCTTCGATGATGCCTGTCTCCCGATTAATTCCCGCTATCCCCGCCACACAGCAGACTTCCGTAGAACCTTCCCACTCGATGCTGCCGTCCACCATTACATTGCGGATGGTGCCCGCATTGTCACCGAAAAGGCCGAGTGTCATTCCTCCGTCCGCCAATTGTGGGGAGATGCCGCTTACTGTATGGTTTGTTCCGTTAAAAGTACCTTCGAACTTGTGTTCTTTCAAGCAGCCGATAGGAGTCCACGGATGATGATTCAAGTTAATATCCGCCAATAGGTAGATTGTCTTGTCCTTGAAGCTCTCTCCATCTTGTACCAATTTCGATAAGCCTGCCAGTTCCGCTGCCGTTGTCAGGTCGAATGAGGTTTTCAGCTGTGTGTACCAACCGGTGTCTATAGTTGTTCCGTCCCACACTTGCCCTTTGTTCTTCGTTTGTTCCAATTCAGAACTGCCGCTATCTACCCACTCCTCGACTTTGCTTTCTATGCCTCCCGCCGCATAACTGTCTTTTTTCAGTACAATCTGGTAAGTGTATTTACTGGTGCGCTCCCATTCTTCCGTGGAGATAATCTCAAAAAGGAAAGCTTGTCCGGAAGCCAGGGTTACTTTTACCCGTTTCTGGAGGCAAGGTTGAGGAAATACAATGGCTTCGGCTTGTGTACCTTCCGCATTGACAAGAGTCTCCACTTCCTTTTTAGAGGAGAGTTCCGTCAAAGCGGCATCCGAAAGAGAAAAGTGCCCTTTGGTCAGTACATCAGAAACTGTCAGTTTCAATCCCGACAAATTTTCTTTGCTGATTCCTTCTCCGGCGTTAATAGAGAAAACCAGCTTACTGAGCTGATGTTTGAATTGTAAACTCAATGCTTGGTCACTTTTGCTTATTGCTTTCAGATTATTACTGTAAAGCAGGTCGATGGCCGAAGGCTGTGTTTGGTTTGACACATCCAGATTTATCCCATAGTTCCGGACCGATTTATAAGGATAGTAAGCGATAAAGTCCACGTTTTCATTCGTTTGCGGATAGAAAAGCGTGTCGTTCTTTGTTTCCGGTACGAAACTGTTCGCATTTCCGGAATAAATATATTTCCGATTGGAGGAGTTCGTGAGGATAGACTCCTTGGAGAGCGTTTCTCCTGTTTTAAACATATAGATACCGATCCGGTCGTCTGTTTCCCACGTGTCATCCACCATTCGTGTTTGAATATTGGCGGAAAAGATGACAGCTTTCTTGGTGGATTCGTTTTCTTTTCCTGATTCTTCTTCATAATACATTGCCTCTTGACAAGCGTAAGTTGATAAAAGAGCTGCAGTTACAAGCAATCTGTTAATTGTATTTTTCATTTTTACATATTTTAGCTTTTTGTATTGTAAATGTTGGTAAAAATATATAATATATTAGAAAGACTGCTATAAATATGAATATTTTTAATAGCTTATTTTATATATTTTTTCTGCCAATGTGAAAAGCTTTCTCGTTCAATGGATTAAGTAATAGTGACAGAGCCTGTTATCCTGGATAGATACATTCTGATAAACGCATTGGATTTGATGGAGTGGATACCAACAAGGAAGAGTGGGAGAAATGTGCAGCCAACCGGCAAGGCATTTTCCGGATGAGAGGAAGTTAGATTCTGCCCAGAAGATTGCCCAGTTCTGCCAAATCTTTTACGATGTAGTCGGCACCGGCTTGTACGAACTCTTCACGGTTCCCATATCCGTAAAGTACTCCCACGGACTGTATGTCTACTTCTTTCGCTCCGAGAATATCGTGTTTTCGGTCGCCTATCATTAATATGCCGGAAGGGTCTGTAAGGTTGTTCTGTTCCATTACATAGCGTATGACTTTGGCTTTGGCGGAACGGGTACGTTGCATCGTATCGCCCCCTACAAAATGAAAATATGAGTCTATATTGAAATAAGCCAGTATTTGTCTGGCCAGTATTTCCGGTTTGGATGTGGCTACGAAGAGGGTCTTGCCTTCATCTGCCTGTTGTTGTAAGAACTCTTTTATGCCGGGGTAGAGTTTGTTTTCATACATTCCTTTGGCAAGGAAATATTCGTGATAATCATCGCAGGCCTGTTCTGCTTCTTCTTGGGTGAAACCATAGAAATCCTGAAACGAATCCTGCAAGGGAGGGCCGATAAAGAGGCAGAGTTGCTGAAGGTCGTCTACTATGATACCCTGTTTCTTGAGCGCATATTGCACGGAGTGGGTGATACCAAGCATAGGGTCGGAAAGCGTTCCGTCCAAATCGAAAAATAGGTATTGCTTCATTTGCTTTTTGATGGTAAATTCAGACATATTTTCTATCTTCACTGGATAAGGAATAATGTTTAACCTTTAAGCTAAGAAAGGGAAAAATAAGGAGATTTCTGAAATGCTATTTTTTATGCTTGCTTATTGTGCGCCCATGATGAACTCGACAATCTCTGTCGGATTCTCCAGACTGTGTGGATGATGGTCGCAACCTTCTTTCAGAATGAGTTTCACTTTGCCTCCCAGTTGTTCGTAACGTTCTTTCCAGTTTGCGAAGTTTTCATTATAGGGCACCACTTTATCTGCCGTGCCACAAACGGCTATCACAGGAATACCGGCTTTGGCTACCGGTTCTACTCTGTCTGTCGGATTGCCTTTGAATCCGCTCATTTCCGTTTCCGTCAATCCCCATTCGGTAAGGAAATCATTCCAGAGTTTGGACTCCTTACGTGACGGCCAGCTCTCTATATCGCATACCGGAGCGTCAACATAAAGACAAGCCACTTTGTTGGGGTAGGTCGCAGCCCAGTTGAGTGCGAAATATCCGCCCCGACTAAATCCTTCGAGTGTCACTTTTTTGTTCAGCTTGTAAGCCTGTGTCATTACCTTATAAAACATGTCGCCCAGTTTCATGGCGCGCGGACTGCCGTAGAGGTGAGTCAAGTCATAGTAAGCAACATGGAAACCTCTTTCCAAGAGAGCCGAATCCACCGAAGCAAACACGCCGAAAAAAGCCGGCCTCCATATCCACGGGCGTCCTTCCGCGGCTTTGGCAGGAGCCACTATGATGGCTTGCCGTCCGTTGTGGTAAAATTCGTATTTATCGAATCCTTTCCACGTGGAATATTTACCGGGGAATGGGCGTGCCGGAGTATAGGAAGCAGGTTCTTTGCCGGTAAGGGTGCGGTAGATTTCCGTGGCAATACGCAAAGCCCCTTCTTCGTTGGGATGCACACAGTCGGGAAAGCATTCAGGATGAGGAAGCAGAGGGGTATGCAGGTCGATAACTTTTACTTGCATGTCCTTGGCTATTTTGTCGATAATGGGAATGATATGTTGTACGATGGTGCTGTCATTGATGGTCCATTGTACTTTGGTCGGTGGTACGGGGTAACACAGGTAAATGTCCGGATGGGAGGGAAGGGCTTGAAACGCTGCCACCATAGTACGCATATCGTGTTCGAATTCGTGTCCGTGCGTCGGCCAGTTTATGTCTTTGGTATCATTGGTTCCTAGTTTGATGGTTACGATGTCCGGTTCGAAAGCCAGTGCATCCCTGTACTTTTGTTCTTTCATGTAGGGACGGTCACCTTTCATCAGCATGGTACGGCCGCTATAGCCGAAGTTACGTACATCGTATCCTTTTCCCAACCATTGTGCCAAAATGCCGGGATAGCTGTCCTGATACATGTTTTTAACGCCTACGCCCTGTGTGATGCTATTGCCTATACAGGCCACTTTACAGTTCTTTTTCTCTTGTGCCCGGATGCTTCCGGCAAGGATGAGCAGTAGTATCATCCATCCTAAATGTTTCTTCATATCCTCTATTGGGTTTAATGTTTCCGTTCGTGGGACGATACGGGTCTGTTCAAATGCCGTATCGCTCTCGCAAAGGTACTTTATTTTGACTAAAATGCAAATAAAAGTGAAGAATGGTAGCCGGATGTTAGTTAATAATTCTTTTATATGCATAATCTGTATTGGTTTTATGAATTTTATCTAATGAATTATTTATTTTTGTGCACTATTTTAATATATAATTAAATTTATTAGAAGCTTGATGAAAATGTATGCTAAAGTAATGGCAGTGGCCATTGCGTGTATGTTGGTAGGAGGAGAATTTGTCGCAGCGAGCACAACTGCCTTTGCTATGGAGAGCATGGGATGGTTTAAAAAGAAAAAGAAGCCGGAAAAAGAAGAGAAATCGAAAACGGACTATGAAAAGTTGGTAGAAGGGAGCAAGGCTGCCAAAGGAATGTTTACCATATATCAGAAGAAAGGTGACTATTATTTTGAGATTCCTACAGCATTGCTTGGACGTGATTGGTTGGTAGTGAATAAATTGCAGCGTGTTCCTTCTGAATTGAACGAGGCTGGGGTAAATCGGGGCGTGAACTATGAGAACCAGATGGTGGGGATGGAATGGGATAAAGCCGCGGGGAAGCTGTTGTTCAGGCAGAGACGCCCGTTGCCATTGGCCTCCAAGCAGGATGCTATTTATCGTTCGGTAGAAGATAATTTCATATCTCCTTTGATTGCTTCTTTCAAGATTGAGGCCATTAATGCTGACTCTACAGCATTGGTTATCAAAGTGAATGACATTTATGACGGAACGGAAACCAGTATTAATAATGTATTTACCAATATCAATTTGGGAACTTCGGCCATCAAGAACCTTTCGCGTATTCTTTCTGTCAAATCTTTCCCGAATAATATTGTGGCTACATCAGAATTAACGACCAAAGTGACTGAGGAAACCACCAGCATATACGTAACGGTGGAGGTTAGTTCTTCCATGCTTTTATTGCCTGAAGAACCGATGATGGGGCGTTATGACAATCAAAAAGTCGGTTATTTTACCAATCCGTTTCTAAGTTTTAGCGATGTACAGCAGGGCACGGATAAGACCCATTTTATTACCCGATGGCGGCTCGAGCCCAAACCGGAAGACAAGGAAGCTTATTTAAACGGGCAATTGGTAGAACCGGCCAAACCTATTCTGTTCTATATTGACCGTTCTACTCCTTATCAGTGGAGAAAATATATCAAGCAGGGAATCGAAGACTGGCAGATAGCTTTCGAGAAAGCCGGTTTCAAGCAGGCAATCCGTGCCATAGAGGTGATTGATGGTATGCAAGTGGATATGGACGATGTGAATTATAGTGTGTTGACTTATGTAGCTTCGGAAAAGAAAAATGCCATGGGACCTTCCATATTGGATCCGCGTTCGGGCGAGATACTGGAAGCGGATATTATGTGGTGGCACAATGTGCTTTCCATGGTGCGTGAGTGGATTACGGTACAGACTGGTGCGGTGTGTCCGGAGGCGAGAAGCGTGCAGTTGCCCGATTCTTTGCTGGGCGATGCGATTCGTTTTGTGGTATGCCATGAAGTGGGACATTCTTTGGGGCTTCGCCATAATATGATGGGGTCGGCTGCTTTTCCTACCGATTCGTTACGTTCGGAAACCTTTACTTCTAAAATGAAATCGACAGCTTCTTCTATCATGGATTATGCTCGTTTTAACTATGTCGCTCAGCCGGGGGATGGAGTGAAGGCACTTTCTCCGCACATTGGTACGTATGACGTGTTTGCCATTGAATATGGTTATCGTTGGTACGGTAAGAATACACCTGATGAGGAAAAGGAGTTGTTATACGATTTGCTGAGCAAGCATACGGGACGGCTTTATAAATATAGTGAGGCACAGGATGTGCGTGATGCGGTGGACCCACGCGCGCAGAACGAGGATTTGGGAGATGATCCGGTGCGTTCTTCTCAATGGGGCATTGCCAATTTGAAGCGTATTGTTCCTCAGATTATCAAATGGACCACTACCGGTGAGAAAGGACAGACCTATGAGGAAGCTTCCCGACTTTACTATGCGGTAATCAACCAGTGGAACAATTATTTGTACCATGTGCTGGCGAATATCGGTGGTATGTATATAGAAAATACGACAGTAGGAGATGGAGTAAAGACATATACTTTTGTGGAAAAGGAAAAGCAGCGGAATGCCTTGAAGTTCCTGATGGATGAGGTGTTGACTTATCCTCAGTGGCTGTTCGATACGGAAGTGGGACGGTATACTTATCTTCTTCGTGATACACCGAACGGAGTACAGGAGAATGCTCCCACGCAGATTCTGAAGAATGCGCAAGCTTATATCTTATGGGATTTGTTGAGCAATAATCGTTTGATGCGTATGCTCGAAAATGAAACGCTTCATGGTAAGGAAGCGTTCACGGTGGTAGAACTGATGGACGCTTTACATCAGCATATTTTCGGTGTTACCGAACGGAGAGGAGTTCCCGGTGTGCTGGAACGTTCCGTACAGAAGAATTTTCTGGATGCACTGCTTACAGCCGCAGCTGAGCCTGAAGCGGTGAAGATTAATAATAAGATTGCAGAGAACCATTTTCTGTTCGATCATGCTGTTCCGCTTTGCAGTTGTTATGAGGCGGAACAACGGGCTTTGCGTGCGAACGATAGGATGGGAGCTTCCCGAGCGCTTAATTTTTATGGTTCGCAATTGACCCGTATTTCGGATGCTATCTCTGTAAAACGAGGTGAACTGTTACGTATCAAGAAGTTGTTACAAAAGAGATTGGGCACTTCTGATGTGGCTGCCCGTTATCATTATGAGGATATGATTCTGCGTATTGATACGGCATTGGGTACCAAATAGGACAAAATGGGCCTTCTCGGCGTTGAGGCTTTAAAAAGACGCGCTGATCCACGCAATAAAGGAAATGAATTTGAGAAAAAGAGATGATTAATAACTAAACTCTATGATGAATCAATGAGAAAACATTTGTGCATAATGATGTGCTTGTTTGCCAATGCGCTGGTAATGGCCAGTGTGGGCAATCGTACCATTCAGGGTGTGGTACTTTCCGGAGATGATAACCGGCCTTTGATTGGTGCTTCTGTGTATGTGCCGGCTGAGGAACTGAAGAAAGTGGGTTCCGATCAGGCGGCATTGGGTACGATTACCGATATGGACGGAAACTTTATATTATCCGTACCGGAAAAGGTAACGAAGTTGCTTTGTAGTTACATGGGTTATAACGAACAAACTGTGTCTTTGCTGAGAGGGAAAGATACATATCGTATTGTGTTACAGGTTTCTTCACATACGTTGGGCGATGTCGTGGTAACAGGTTATCAAGAATTGGAACGCCGTAAATTGACGGCGGCTGTATCGAAAGTGGAAGTGACGGATGCCATGTTGGGTGGTGCGAAAAGTATAGACCAGGCATTGGCCGGTCAAGTGGCCGGTGTGTCGGTAACCAGTACTTCCGGTGCACCGGGTGCTCCTGCCCGTATTCGCATTCGTGGTACGGCATCACTTAACGGGACGCAAGATCCGCTTTGGGTATTGGATGGAATGCCTTTGGAAGGTACGGATATACCTGCCTTGGATGCTAATAACGATAATGATATTACGAACATGGCGCAGTCGTCTATTGCTGGTCTGAGTCCGAATGATATCGAAAACATTACCATCCTGAAGGATGCGGCGGCAACAGCTATCTACGGTGCCCGTGCGGCCAACGGTGTGATTGTGGTTACTACTAAGAAAGGACGATCCGGTAAGCCGGTTATCAACTTCAACACGAAGCTTACCTATACGCCGAATTTGGATACCGATAAATTGAATCTGATGAATTCGGAGGAGAAAATCAATTTGGAATTGCAGTTGATGAAAGAGCCATATGGAGAACAGTTTTGGACCCCTGTTCCTATTTTCTATGAAAAAGGTGGAGTGTCTGATGTGTTGCGGAAGTATGATTTGTTTGATGCATACCGTGCACAAGGTTGGAGCGGGCTGACAACAGAAGCACAGAACGAAATCAATAGGTTGAAAACCGTTAATACCGATTGGGGAGACATTTTGTTCCGTGATGCGTTTACACAGGAATATAACGTAAGTATTTCCGGAGGAAGCGAGAAAGTGACTTATTACAATTCGTTGGGCTATATGGTGGAGAATGGCAACGTGCCCGGAGTTAATAACAGCCGTTTCAATTTGACAAGCAAGACGTCTTATCAGGTAAACAAACTCTTTAAAGTGGGCGTTTCAATCTTCGCCAACCGTCGGAAGAGCCGAAACTTTATAACGGATACTTACGGATACGCTAATCCGATATTCTATTCCCGTACAGCCAATCCTTATCAGCAACTCTATGATGCGGAAAGGAATTATGTGTATGATTATAACATCTCCAGCGATAGCGAACTGGACCCGAACAAGTGTTTCAATGTGCTGGAAGAGCGCGACAATACTCATAACAAAACAACCATGACTTCGTTGAACGCAATATTCGATGCCGAACTACGCTTAAACGACCAATTGAAATTTACTACTCAGTTAGGCTTGCAATGGGATAATTCTTCTCAGGACCAATATGTAGGGCAAAATACCTTTAACATGCGTAATATGTATATCAATAGTAGGTATTGGGATAGTGCAAGCGGTGGATATAAATATGTGCTCCCTTCTACTGGAGGAATGCATAAGGTGAATGAGTCTACCACTTCACAGATTACTTGGAAAGCGCAAGGCGAATGGAAGAGAACCTTCAATGAAATACACGATGTACAGGTAATGGCCGGTACTGAAATCCGTAAAAACTGGTATGATACCCATTCCTCTACCGGTTATGGCTATGATCCGAAAACGTTGACGACTATTCCGTTGGTGTTTAGAGATATAGAACAAGCTAAAAGCTATCCGTTAAGTTCGCAAACCAAGACGGTGAATGCTTTCACTTCATTTTATGCCAATGGATCGTATACTTTAATGAACCGTTATGTAATAGGAGCGAGCGTTCGTTCGGATGGTTCCGATCTTTTCGGTGTGGACGACAAATATCGCTGGTTGCCTATCTACTCATTTAGTGGCTTGTGGCGTGCTTCCAATGAAAAGTTTCTGAGTGGGGCCCGTTCTTGGATGGACAACTTGGCTCTGCGGTTTTCATACGGTTTGCAAGGTAATATTGATAAGAATACCTCCCCGTTCTTGGTAGGAACTTATGGTAATGTCAGTATATTGCCGGATAATACGGAGAGTAATATTACTATTGACTCGGCTCCTAATGCCAAATTGCGTTGGGAGAAGACGGCTTCTTACAATGTCGGACTTGATTTTGCCATGTTGAATCAGGCAGTGAATCTGAGCGTGGATTACTACTACCGGAAAGGTACAGACCTGATAGGTACCCGTATGCTTCCTCTCGAAAATGGATTCAGCAGTATGACCATTAATTGGGCAAGTATGGAAAACAAAGGTGTGGAGGTAAATTTTCAGATACGTAACATCACTACTAAGAATTTTTCATGGTATACCAACCTTAATTTTGCCTATAATCAGAATAAAGTACTGAAAGAGAACATCCCTGAAGATCAGCGTACTCCTAGCAGGGAAGGATATCCTGTAGGAGCCATCTTTGTGTTGAAAACTGATGGGATAGACCCTGAAACCGGACGTATCCGTATGGTGAAGAAAGACGGTAGCATTGTGACACCGGAAGAACTGTATGGCATGACGCCGGATGACTGGGGAATGAATACGTATGCTCCGGCTGAAATTTCCGCCTCGGAAGAGCGGGAATTTTATACGTATGCGGGAACGAGCGATGCACCTTATACCGGGGGTCTTATGAATACGTTTAATTACCGGAATTGGGAATTGAGCGTGAACTTGGCTTACTATTTTGGTGCACATGTCAGGACTTCTTCTTCCTATGACATTACCAACTATGACCCGGGACGGAATACGGACCGGGATATTCTGGACCGCTGGACACCGGAAAATACGACCGGTAAATTCCCGGCATTGGTTAACCTGAACTATTGTCCGGCAGATTATTATTTGTTTACTGACCGGAAGGATGTGTATCACTCTTTAGGTATGTGGGTACGCCCGTTGAACTACGTGCGTTTGCAAAATCTTCGTTTGGGATATCGTTTCCCTTCAGAATGGTTGCGTAGGCTGAATATCGGCGGGGCGACTGTGGCATTGGAAGCGCGTAACTTGTTTGTATGGGGTTCGAACTACCACAACTATATGGATCCGGAGTCGCAAAGCAACCTGTATATGACACCGGTACCCAAATCGGTAACATTTAATTTGAGTCTGAACTTTTAATGGATGCAGTGTATGAATGGAATAAGAAAATACTCTATAGCTCTCTTGGTAATGGGAGTCGGATTGTTCGCTTCGTGCGATAGTTATTTAGACCTTCAGCCCGTGGGAAAAGTCATTCCCAATACATTGGAGGAGTATCGTGCCCTGTTTTTGACAGCCTATGATTATGACATGTGGGATCGTAGTTTGTGTGAGATGCGTACGGATGAGGTGGCTCTTGTAGCAGATGAAATGGATATGAACTCGTATAAAAACATTGTGACGTGGAGCGATGCGAATGATGATGCCGCAACCGCTCCGTTTGGTTGGGAATATTATTACAAAACGATTTATTATGCCAATTCGGTAATTGACAAGCAAGGTGAAATAACGGGTGGCAGTCAAAATGATATTAATCAGTTGGTAGGTGAGGCTTATCTAATGCGTGCCTATATGCATTTCCTATTGGTAAATCTCTATGGAGAACCTTATACGAAAGAAGGGGCATTGGAAACAAAAGCTATTCCGTTGAAATGGGATGTTGATTTGGAAGAGATTCCGGTTCGTACCACGGTGGCTAAAATCTATGAAGCGGTATTGGCTGATATAGAGAGTGCACGTGAATTGATGAATGTGGTAGAATGGGAGGAAAAATACCGTTATCGCTTTTCTACTATGTCGGCAGATGCGATGGAATCACGTGTCCGCTTGTATATGGGCAACTGGAAAGAAGCCTACGAAGCGGCCGAACGGGTGTTGACACAAAAATCGCAGTTGGAAGATTTTAATGAGGCAGATACCCAATTGCCTAATCAATATCAGTCAGTGGAGATGATTACGGCATACGAGCAAGTTTACAGCACTTCTACCCACAGGGTTTCTTATGCGGCGGCAGACTTTTTGCGGAAGTATGATGATGCGATCGATCTCCGTCTGGCAAAGTTCTACGGTGATGCGGATGAGAGTGGTAATCGGCCTAATAATAAAGTACTTGCTGCCTCGCAGTATCGTTGCTCGTTTCGTATAGGGGAACTTTATTTGAATTCCGCTGAGGCCGCCGCCCGGCAGGATAAGCTGAAAGAAGCCCGTGAACGCCTGCTTCAATTGATGGAAAAGCGTTATACACCAGAAGGTTATGCACAAAAAGAAACGGCTGTGGATGCTATGGATAAAGAAGCTTTGATTGCGGAAATAGTAGAGGAACGTGCTCGTGAACTGGCTTTTGAAGGCCATCGCTGGTTCGATTTGCGTCGTACTACCCGTCCGCGTATCGAAAGGGTTCTGAATGGTATTACCTATACTTTACAGGAGGATGATGCACGTTATACCTTGCGTATTCCACGTGTAGCTACGGATGCGAATCCCAGCTTGCTGAACTAAGTTTTTTACCGGTGCTGAAAAATTTTAGCGGAAATACTTTTGGACTTTAGTAGAAGTTGAAAGCCGACTTCTACTAAAGTCCAAAAGTATTTCCGCTACATCATGTTTTTTATCCTTTTCGGATTTCCCGCCAATTGCCGTTCTCGTCCTTGAATTCGCCTGTCTTGTCATTTGTGGGCCAGAATAGGGCAGTAATGAAAAGACAATGGCTAAGATGAACCGACAACGGAACATACTGATGGTAACCCTAAAAGGATCGGAATCGTAGAGCCTTTTATTTGTGGGGAGTTAAATCTGGAGGTTTTCAATAACGGACTCATGTTTTGGATGCATGTGGTAGAGGTATTACACGCATTTCTGCTTAAATTTCTATGAATGAAGACATATGATTTGTAGTATTTCATAAGGTTGATAATTTAACGTGAGTTCGACGAATTCAGAATAAAGCAAGTTGTGTGTCCACAGTGCGTAGTACATTATTGATGCTTGGCTTTTTGGGAAACATACAATAAGCAGCAATGGCCTTAATGTTCACGATAAAATTGTCAAAGCATCGTTGTGCAGTGGATTAGCAACGATATTCTCAAATTCAGAGCAAGTATGTTAAAGACACAGAGTAGATGGTTACATAGCAATAACAAGGAAGCACCGTTCACCGTCCAACAGTCCGCTGGACGGTGAAGTTAGATAGCTGCGAAAGCCGATGCACCTATCTGCATGGACCGTCCAGCGTTCGCTGGACGGTGAACGGAGATACTAGAAACAGACAAAACACATCCGTAACCATGGCGATTCATATAGGTTGGCAGGTACTGCCATCCCCATACGGAAAAAAGGGGATCAACCACAGAAAAAATCTACAGGCAGTTAAAATTCGTCGAACGCACGTTAATTTAATAACTTTTTGTTCTTAATGTGCCTCCAGCCAATTCTTTCCCCATCCGCAGTCGGCTTTTAAAGGAACTCGCATGGTATAGGCATGTTCCATCTCCTCGATAACAATTTGCTGTACGCGTTCTTTCTCCTCGGGCCATACGTTGAAATTCAATTCATCGTGCACTTGGATAATCATGGTTGAACGGAGCTTCTCCTGCATGAAACGGCGGTATATCCGCACCATGGCCACTTTGATGATGTCTGCCGCACTTCCCTGAATCGGCGCGTTGATGGCATTTCGTTCGGCGTAACCGCGTACCACGGCATTACGCGAATTGATATCCGGAAGGAAACGTTTGCGTTTGAAAATGGTTTCTATATAACCTTGCCGACGGGCGAGCTCTATACTTTCATCCATATATTTCTTTACATCCGGATAGGTCTCAAAGTATCCGTCAATCAACTCTTTAGCTTCTTTGCGATCTACATCCATCCGCTCGGCCAAGCCGAATGCGGAGATACCGTAGATGATACCGAAGTTGGCTGTTTTGGCTTTGCCGCGTTCTTCACGTGTCACCTCTTTCATGTCTTTTTTAAAGACTTTAGCTGCCGTAGCCGCATGAATGTCATAGCCCGAGCGGAAGGCTTCTATCATGTTCTGATCACCGCTCAGATGGGCCATAATGCGCAATTCTATCTGTGAATAGTCTGCTGAGAAAAATTCGCATCCGTCATCCGGAATGAATGCTTTTCGTATTTCTTTTCCATCTTCGTTGCGGATAGGAATGTTTTGCAAGTTGGGGTTACTGGAGCTAAGGCGTCCGGTAGCGGCTATTGCCTGATTGAATGAAGTGTGTATCTTATGTGTGCGTGGGTTAATTAGTTCTGGCAAGGCATCGATGTATGTACTCAGCAATTTCCGGAGGCCTCTGTAATCGAGAATTTTTCCAACAATTTCATGTTTGTGACGAAGACTTTCGAGCACCTCTTCCGAGGTAATGTACTGACCTTTACTTTTGGTCTTTTTGGCTTTATCGGTAATTTTCAGTTTGTCAAACAGGATTTCACCTACCTGTTTGGGAGAAGCGATATTGAACGGTTCACCGGCTAGTGCATATACTTCCTGCTCAATCTGGTTCATGCGTTCGGTATAGTGGGCCGAAGCTTGTTTCAGAGCTTCGATGTCTATGCGCACGCCGTTCCATTCCATGTAAGTGAGTACAGGCACAAGGGGCATTTCTATCTGGTAGAAGAGTTCTTCACAATTGTTTTTCTTTAATTCTTCCTCCAGTTTATTTTTTAGTTTCAGTGTCACATCCGCATCCTCGCAAGCATACTTATATACTTCGGAAGGGGGAAGGTCGCGCATGTTACGCTGATTTTTTCCTTTCGGTCCTATCAGTTTTTCAATCTTGATGGTTTCATATTTCAGATAAATCTCCGCCAGATAGTCCATGCTGTGATGCAATTCCGGTTGCAATACATAATGGGCAATCATGGTGTCGAAAAGAGGGCCTTTTACTTCTACTCCATAGTGCCGAAGTACCAGCATATCGTATTTGATGTTTTGTCCTATCTTGGTGGTTTGCTCCTTTTCGAACAGCGGCTTGAATTCATTAACAATTTTTTGAGCTTCTTCCTGCTTGGCTGGTACCGGAACATAAAAGGCTTGGTTCTCGGTAAAGCTGAAACTCATTCCTACCAATTTTGCTTCTATCGGGTTGGTGGAGGTGGTTTCCGTATCCAGACTGAAAAATTCTTTTGTCAGCAATATTTGAAGTAATTCCTCTCTTTTCTCTTTAGAATCAGTAAGTTGATAGTCACAAAAACGTGAATCTAAACGCGTGAGACTTGAATGGTTTTCTTCTTCCGGATATTCGTCCGCAAATAAGTCTGGGAAATTGTTTTTAGGGAGTTCTGCCTGCGTTGTTTTTTTTTCTCTTTTAAAGATTCGCTCGGTGAGTGTCTTGAATTCGAGTTCCTCGAATATTTTCCGTAAAGCTTCTTCATCGGCTTGTTCTCTTTTGAGTTCCTCCATATTTAATGCGATAGGGACATCAATCTTGATGGTCGCTAAGAATTTGGAAAATAGAATCATCTCTCTGTTGGTTTCTACCTTTGTTTTCAAGACACCTTTTAAATCTTCGGTATGTGCCAACAGGTTTTCAATCGTTCCATATTCGGCAATCAGTTTTTGGGCCGTTTTCTCTCCTACACCCGGACATCCTGGAATATTGTCGGAGCTGTCACCCATCAGCCCCAGCATATCGATCACTTGGGAGGGGGAGGATATCTGAAATTTCTTTTTGACCTCTTCCACTCCCATGATGTCGAATTCTTTATCCCCGTATTTGGGGCGGTACATGAAAACGTTGTCGGTCACAAGTTGCCCATAATCCTTGTCGGGCGTCATCATGTAAGTGGTGATACCTTGTTTTCCGGCTTGCAGGGCAAGCGTACCGATGACGTCATCGGCTTCGTAGCCGGCAATTTCCAGTATGGGGATGTGATAGGCGCGAATGATGTCCTTGATAATGGGAACGGAAAGTTTGATGGCTTCAGGAGTCTCTTCACGCTGGGCCTTATATTGTTCGTAAGCTTCGTGGCGAAAAGTCGGTCCGGCAGGATCGAAAGCGATACCGATGTGGGTGGGATTTTCCTTTTTCAGTACATCCTCCAGTGTATTGACAAACCCGAGAATGGCAGAAGTGTTGAAACCTTTGGAATTGATTCTTGGCGCTTTGATGAAAGCATAATAAGCGCGGTATATCAGTGCGTAAGCATCCAGTAAAAATAGTCTTTCCATGCAGAATCTTAAATTTTATGGGTAAAAGTAGTAAAAAATACGCTATTATACGTTTTATTATTAATTTTGTGTCGAAATTCTTATATATGGATAAGCTAGACATCATAAGACATCCGGTAGGAAACGAGTTGATAGAGTTGAAGAAGTTGTTCAATCGGTCGCTCGAGAGCTCCAACCCTCTATTAAAGTCAGTTCTCGACTATATTGCCCAACGTAACGGTAAGATGATGCGTCCTATTTTGACCTTATTGGTGGCGAAAGGGTTCGGGACGGTTCCGAAGGCTACCTACCATGTGGGTGTGACGTTGGAAATGTTGCATACGGCTAGTTTGGTGCATGACGATGTGGTGGATGAGAGTGACGAGCGGAGAGGACAGTTATCGGTGAATGCGGCTTTCAATAATAAAATTTCCGTGTTGGTGGGCGACTATCTGTTGTCGACGGCTTTGCAGCATTCGGCGCTGACGATGCGGGTGGAAGTGGTGGACATTATATCTCAGCTTGGCAAGGATCTTTCGGAAGGGGAGATTCTCCAACTTTCCAATATTGACAATAAGGAACTTTCCGAAGGAATCTATTTTGATGTGATTCGTAAAAAGACAGCCGTTCTGTTTGCGGCATGTGCCCAGCTGGGCGCTTTGACAGCGGGGGCATCTGAAACGGAAGCGGAACGGTTTCGTCTGTTCGGTGAGAAAGTGGGTATTTGTTTCCAGATAAAAGATGATATCTTTGATTATTTTCATGATGAATCCATCGGGAAACCGACTGGTAATGATATGTTGGAGGGTAAATTGACCCTGCCTGCCTTATATGCCTTGCGGCATACACGGGACGAAACAATGCTTGCATTAGTGCCAAAGATAAAGAGCCTGACGGCTACTACGGACGAAATAGCCCGATTAATCGAGTTTACCAAAGATAACGGTGGCATAGAATATGCCGAAGAGGTGATGATGCGGTATAAGGAAGATGCCTTGCTATTACTCACTGAAGTAAGGAATGAGGAGGTTCGTCGGGCACTTGTTGCGTATATGGAGTATGCGATAGAGCGGGAGAAGTAGGAGAGACAGGTATTTATAAACCACCCCTCTGGTGTAGAGGAGAAACGGGTGGAGGACAAGGAGTTGCCCCACCTGCTGAAAACCGCCCCGAAAGGCGGGAATCCCGGGGGGGATGGCTTCCCGCCTCCACGTCGGGGACAGGACTTTTCCCTCCCTTTTTTGGAACTGTTGTTTCCGGTGCGGTCCTGCAATCAGAAGAATTTCGTCTCCTTGTCCGATATGTCGCTTAGCAGGAGGTTAGCGAGACGGCTGGTGCCTAAGCGGAACAACTTGTTGGTGAGCCATTTTTCACCCAGCATTTCTTTTACAATGGTATAGTAAACGATTGCATCGTGTACGGTATTGATACCTCCTGCCGGTTTGAAGCCGATTTGGCGTCCCGTCTTTTGGTAGTATTCCTTAATGGCTTCGCACATGACGTAAGCGGCTTCCGGAGTGGCGGCAGGTTCTTGCTTGCCGGTAGAGGTTTTAATAAAGTCTGCTCCTGAGTACATGGCAAGAATGGATGCCTTCTTGATATTTTCCGCACTGCCCAAGGCACCGGTTTCAAGGATGACTTTCAGGTGCTTTTCGCCACAAACTTCTTTAATTTCTTCGATTTCATCGCACATTCCCTCATAGTCGCCACTCAAGAACTTGCCGACAGAGATGACGATATCTATTTCGGTGGCGCCTTCATGCAGAGCCATGGCTGTTTCCGCTATTTTCACTTCCGTAAAGGTCTGTGAGGAGGGAAAACCGGCGGAGACACAAGCGATACCTACCTCTTCCACTTCCAAAGACTGGCTTACAATATTTGCGAAATTGGGATATACACAGATGGCTGCCACGTTCTTTAACTCCGGGAATTCGTTCTCAAAATCATTTACCCGTTCGGTAAAGCGGAGCACGCTTTCTTCACTGTCGGTGGTTTTCAGGGTGGTGAGGTCAATGCAATTGAAGAGGAATTTTTTCACCTCCAACGTGTCGTTTTCGGCTACTTTGTTGGCGATGAGATCGGCTGTTTTGGCTTTTATCGCTTCATCTTGCAGATGTGTGTCATATTTACTCAGGGCTTCATTATATTTGTCCTTTTCAATTTTCAGTTCATTATTCGGATGTTTCATATCTGTATATTTTTAGTGGTTTTACATAAGTCTGTTTTTGGAAGCCTCCCCTTTAGCTCAATTTGGGATTGTTCTTATGTCGTTCTTTGTCGCGGTTTGTCTTCTTCTCAAGATTCTTCCGGAATGCTTCTGTGAGGTCGACTCCTGTTTGGTTGGCTAAGCAGAGAAGTACCCAAAGAACGTCAGCCATTTCATCTCCGAGGTTGTGCTTTTCTCCTTCTTTAAAAGACTGATCGCCATAAGTGCGTGCCATGATGCGTGCCAGTTCGCCTACTTCCTCGGTCAATACGGCCATATTGGTCAATTCACTGAAGTAGCGTACTCCGTATGTTTTGATCCATTGATCTACGGTCTCTTGTGCTTCGCTGAGAGTGAGGGGATGTCCGGGCTCCTTATTCATGTTGTCTTGCTTTTTATCTCCTATGAGGACGGCTTTCAGGCCGTTCTTTTCTATTGTTTATTCTTTGTTTTTGGTATCTATACAGATGGTAACAGGGCCATTGTTTAAAAGTTCAACCTTCATGTCCGCGCCGAATTCGCCTGTTTCTACCGTTTTGCCTAAGGCTGTGCTCAGCTCCTTGCAGAACTGCTCGTATACAGGGACTGCTATTTCCGGTTTGGCGGCACGGATATAGGAGGGACGATTCCCTTTTTTAGTGGAAGCATGCAGTGTAAACTGACTGATAACCAGTATTTCACCTCCTGATTCGAGGATGGAACGATTCATGACTCCATTTTCGTCATCGAAAATGCGTAGGTTGACTATTTTCTTGCAAAGCCAGATTATATCCTTTTCGTTATCGGCGTTTTCGACACCAACAAGTATCATGAGTCCTTCTTTAATGGCTCCTTTTACCTTTCTTTCGATGGTAACAGAGGCATGACTGACCCGTTGGATGACAACTCTCATAAGTTTTCTTTGTTAAATGAAACGATTGCAAAATTAGATAGAAAAATCGAGTTTTTCTACAACGGCGGAATAAAAAGACGTTGCGAAGTGGACCTTATGATGTTACGAAGCCAACCTCGTGGCGTTACTTAAAGGAAGTATGGGTTGTGCGTTCAGAACGAACCGGTCTCTTTTTTCCGGCGGATGAGTACCTATGTGATATGAGGCTTAATCTACTTTCGAAGTGCCTGTTGTCTCTTTCCAATGTTCTTTTAACAATTGTGCCTTGGCATTTCCTACCACTTTTATTAGTTTCTCCATATCTGCTTCCTTTATTCGTTTAACACTCTTAAATTCCTTGAGTAATAAGAATTTAGTCTTTTCTCCTATACCCTTTATCTCATCTAATTCGGAGGCTGTCTGCCGTTTGCTTCGTTTATCCCGATGGAAAGTAATGGCAAAGCGGTGTACTTCGTTCTGTATTTGTTCAAGTAGTTTAAACAAAGGACTTTGCTGCTTGATCCCAATGGTAAGGGGAGGAAAGCCGAACAGAAGTTCGGAAGTACGGTGGCGATTGTCTTTGGCAAGTCCGGCGATGGGTATGTTTAGGTTTAATTCATCTTCAACGACTTCCCGAACTACTTCCATTTGCCCTTTTCCACCGTCTGTGATAATCAGGTCGGGCAGGGGAGACTGTTCTTCTATGGCTCGTTGATAGCGCCGACGGACGACTTCTTTCATGGAAGCGTAATCATCGGGGCCGACTACTGTCTTAATATTGTATTTACGGTAATCTTTTTTAGATGGTTTGGCCTTCTTGAATACTACGCATGCCGCTACTGCATCACTTCCGCTGATGTTTGAGTTATCAAAACATTCGATATGCAGGGGCATTCTGTCAAGCTGCAACTCTTTCTGTATCTCTTTCATCAGACGGACACTCTTTTGTTCGGGATTCAGTTTCTCTGCCTGTTTCAGGCGATCTACCTTATATTGTTTTACATTGAGTAGCGAAAGATCCAGCAGTTTCTTTTTTTCTCCCCTTTGCGGTATGGTGAAGGTGACATTTTGCAGTTCCATGTCTACTTCGAAAGGGACGATGATTTCGCGGGAGAGGCTTTTGTATCTTTCGCGCATCTCTACAATACCTAGGGTCAACAGTTCTTCTTTGCTTTCGTTTAGCCGTTTTTTGTATTCGAAAGTGAAAGCCTGGTTGATGCATCCGTTCGTAATATGCAGATAATTGATAAATGCGGAGTTTTCGTCATCAGCAATGGAAAATACGTCAATATTATGAAGAATGGAACTGACGACTTCGCTTTTGGCTCGGTAATTTTCTATCAGATCGTATCTTTCCTTTATTTTCTGTGCTTCCTCAAAACGCATTTCCGCTGCCAAGGCTTGCATCTCCTCTACAAGTTTCCGGCTTATTTCTTGGGTATTTCCTTTTAGAATTTCTTTTATTTCGACTATGTTTTTCATGTATTCATCATGACTTTGCTGGTCGATACAGGGCGCTTTACAGTTTTTTATATGATATTCCAGACAGGTGTTGAATTTACCGCTTCGGATATTTTCAGGTGTCAGGTTCAAGTTACAGGTGCGGAGAGGGTAGAGCCTTTTAATCAGGTCGAGCAGGGCATACATGGATGGAAGATGACTGTATGGGCCGAAATAGGAGGAGCCGTTCCGCACAATCCGGCGTGTTTTGAAGATACGTGGAAAATATTCGTTGCTCACACAGATGGAAGGATATGTCTTGTCGTCTTTCAATAGGACATTATAACGGGGCTTGTATTTCTTTATGAGGTTATTTTCCAGCAATAAGGCATCCTCTTCCGTTTTGACAACGATGTAGCGGATGTCTGCTATTTTGCTGACTAAAATACGCGTTTTCCCTGGTTCGTGCTCTTTGCTGAAGTAGGAATAGACTCTTCGTTTTAGATTTTTGGCTTTTCCTACATAAATAATGGTTCCTTCGGCATTCAGATATTGATAAATGCCGGGATTTTCAGGTAAATTGAGCACAATTCCTTTTAGGTAATCACTTGTTTTCAGCTCTTCGTTTTCCATTTTTTTTCTTCCTTTAGGCCCTTTTTGTTGCTTATTCGTTTTTAGCTGTATATTCTTTTCCTGTTAGAAGTAGTGTTAATTGGCGAGGTAGAGTATTCTTACCGATTACAGTTGAAGTAGGGTTTCTACCTCGGCCTCTTGTGGAAAAATCTCTCTTCCTTTTAATTCCTTTAATTCGATAAGGAAGTTGATGTATACAGCTTTGGGATGAAAACGTTTTACCAGTTTATAGGCCGCGTTCATGGTTCCTCCTGTTGCTAATAAATCATCGTGTAAAAGAACCACGTCGTTTTCGTCAATGGCATCCTGATGGATTTGTATTGTGTCTTTTCCATACTCCTTGTCGTAAGTCTCTTCCATGGTCTCAGCTGGTAACTTTCCGGGTTTCCGGGCCATGACAAATCCTGCCCCTAACCGTATGGCTAAGGCGACTCCCATGATAAAGCCTCTTGATTCGATACCTACTACTTTTGTGATACCTTTATCCTTGTATAGTTCGTACAAAGTGTCTTCTAATTCTTTTAGACATGTTGCGTCTTTAAACAAGGTGGTTACGTCCCAGAACACGATCCCCGGAATCGGGAAATCATTTATAGTTCTCAAGTTAGCAATTAAACTTTCTTTGCTCATAATAAATTGGTTATTTGTTTTGATTATTGTTTTTGTTTCACGTGGAACATCCTTTATTTTCTTAGTAAAACAAGCAGTACATTAATGTCGTTTGGGGAGATTCCCGGAATGCGTCCTGCTTGGGCCAATGTTTCCGGATTGATTTTTTTTAGTTTCTGCCGGGCCTCTGTCGAAAGAGAATGTAAAGAGTCGTAATCAAACTTCCCTTTTATTTTGATATTCTCCAGCCTGGACATCTTTTCTGCAATCATCCGTTCGCGGTCTATGTATCCTTGATATTTGATGCGGACTTCTGCCGCTTCGATTATCTCGTCTTTTCTTTCGTCTATTTCATTTAAGAGCCGTTTTAAAGCAGTGATGTGTTCTGCGATGTTTGACAAGGTAATCTGTGGGCGGTTGATTAAATCTATGAGTTTACATCCCTGACGGAGGGAAGTCGTACCCAAAGCTTCCAGTGCCGGATTGATGATGGAAGCCTTTATCGAAAATTTTTCGGTGAAATCTATGATTCGGTCTATCTGCTCACGTTTTTTGCACAATTGCCGGTAACGGTCGGCTTTTGCCAAACCTAACTTATATGCCTTTTCGGTTAAACGCATATCTGCATCATCCTGGCGCAATAAGATTCTGTATTCTGCACGCGAGGTAAACATACGATAAGGCTCATCTACCCCTTTTGTCACCAAGTCATCGATGAGTACGCCTATATATGCTTCATCACGCCCTAATACGAAAGGGACGCCGCCCACACAATTAAGGTGGGCATTTATGCCTGCAATCAAACCTTGGCCTCCGGCTTCTTCATACCCGGTTGTCCCGTTTACTTGTCCGGCAAAAAATAGATTTTTTATAATCTTCGATTCCAACGTGTGTTTTAACTGTGTCGGGTCGAAATAGTCATATTCTATGGCATATCCGGGACGGTAAATGACCAAATCTTTGAATGCCGGAATCTTTTTCAATGCATTGATCTGAATTTCCAAAGGCAATGACGAAGAGAACCCGTTTAGGTAAAGCTCTTGAGTGGTTTCACCTTCCGGTTCAAGGAAAAGCTGGTGCTGATCTTTATCGGGAAATGTCACAATCTTCGTTTCGATACTGGGGCAGTAACGGGGCCCGATACTTTGAATTTGTCCGTTGAAAAGGGGAGAATCCGGTAATCCGTCCCGCAATATCCGGTGAACCTCCTCATTGGTAAAGCAAGTCCAGCATTGCAGTTGTTTCAGATGACGGCTTTCGCCCATGAAAGAAAATTGATGAAAATCCTGTTCTCCGTCCTGTGTGTCCATATACTCATAATGCACGCTGCGTCCGTCAATACGAACAGGTGTTCCGGTTTTCATACGTCCGGCTACGATTCCATGTCGTGTGATAGATTCGGTAAGGTGGTATGATGCGGCTTCTGCCATACGTCCTCCAGGTAATTGGGTTCGTCCGATATGTAACAAGCCGTTTAAAAAGGTTCCGGCTGTCAGGATGATTGCTTTGGCTTTAAATGTCACATCCAGACAGGTGGTCAGTCCGGTGACTTCGCCGTTTTCTACCAAAAGCTCCTTTACTTGGTCTTGCCAGATATGTAGATTAGGAATGTTTTCCAGAATCTCACGCCAGGCCCAAATGAATTTTTCCCGGTCGCATTGTGCCCGGGGACTCCACATGGCAGGTCCTTTGGAGCGATTCAGCATACGGAACTGGATCGCTGTCTTGTCTGTCACAATACCCATATAGCCGCCTAATGCGTCAATTTCTCTTACTATTTGGCCTTTGGCAATGCCGCCTACAGCCGGGTTACAGCTCATCTGTGCGATTTTGTTCATATCCATAGTGATGAGGCATGTTTTTGAACCCAAGTTTGCTGCTGCGGCAGCCGCTTCGCAGCCGGCATGTCCGGCACCAATCACTATTACATCGTATTTGAATTCCATCTTTTTTCTCTGTGTTCACTTTAATCAACGACTTGCAAAGGTATTAATTTTTGGAAAATGAATAGGTAATCTGGTGGTTAATGTTTGGGGGTGGCATGCGAATAGTCCTGTTTGTTTAAGACGGCGCCGTCGCATTGTATATCTTTCAAGGTCGGCTTATCGACTTCTTTGAATCGTTGTATACAGGAAACAAGTATGAAAATAAGCGCTGCTCTATTTATTAAAGGATAGGTTATTGGTGAAGTTATGGAGGTGCTGTCATCCAAACAGAGGCTTCTAGAATCTGTTTTTTCGGACAATCGGCCGAATTGTTTGGAAATAACGCAAGGAAAATGGCTTAAAATGGTATGTTTTTTCTAATATAATTTTGAGAATCAGTTGTTTATGTCCTACTTTATATGCTAAGGAAAGTAGTATGAAATAGAGAAGAACCGCACGGGATTTCCCGTTTTCTGAAAGAACTCTTGTAGTACGGATGGCGTTGGAGGATAAGTCATAGCAAATTGTAACGGTAAACGTTCCCGAATAAAGAATTATTTCCATAATTATTTGCCTCCTTGGTATATTTACTTAATTTTGCAGACAAAAGGGAATGGTCGTATGACGTTTCCAAACTTTGGAAATCATTCTAAACAATTAAATAATTAATAATTCATTCATTTATGTGGTTAAGTAATTCATCTATTGGAAGGAAAGTGGTAATGAGCGTTACGGGTATCGCCCTGGTCCTATTTCTTACATTTCACATGTCGATGAACCTCGTCGCATTAGTTTCGGCGGAAGGGTATAACATGATTTGTGAATTTCTGGGTGCCAACTGGTATGCGTTGGTGGCAACGGTAGTCTTGGCAGCTTTGATGGTGATTCACATCATTTATGCCTTCTGGTTAACAATGATGAACCGGAAGGCACGTGGTACGGAGCGTTATGCCGTGGAAGCCAAACCGAAATCGGTGGAATGGGCATCGCAGAACATGTTAGTGCTGGGTATCGTGGTAATTGTCGGCCTGGTTTTGCATCTTGCTGACTTCTGGTATAAAATGATGTATGCCGAAATCATCGGTAACCCTACATTGGGAGGTTTGGAAGCGACCGATGGCTACGGGTACATTGTGCGGACATTCTCATGCCTGGAATTTGTTATCCTTTATCTAATCTGGCTCGGCGCACTTTGGTTCCATCTTACACATGGATTCTGGAGCGCTCTTCAAACACTTGGATGGAGCAATAAAATCTGGTTCAAACGCTGGAGACTGATTGGCAACATCTACACTACACTCGTTGTGCTCGGCTTTGCTGCCGTAGTGGTTATCTTCTATCTGAAATCATTGTGTTGCGGCGCCGCTTGCGTTTAGTTAAATCGTAAATACTTAAACTGTAATAAATTATGGCTACTATAGATTCAAAAATTCCTGAAGGCCCTGTGGCTGAGAAATGGACCAATTATAAAGCTCACCAAAAGTTGGTGAACCCTGCCAATAAACGTCGTCTGGATGTCATCGTTGTAGGAACCGGTCTGGCCGGTGCTTCGGCTGCCGCTTCATTGGGCGAAATGGGTTTCAGAGTGTTTAACTTCTGTATTCAAGATTCTCCGCGTCGTGCACACTCTATTGCCGCACAGGGAGGTATCAATGCGGCTAAAAATTACCAAAATGACGGTGACTCGGTTTACCGCTTGTTCTACGATACGGTAAAGGGTGGCGACTATCGTGCCCGTGAAGCTAACGTTTACCGTCTGGCTGAAGTTTCTAACAGTATCATCGACCAGTGTGTGGCGCAAGGTGTTCCTTTTGCCCGCGAATATGGCGGTACGTTGGCTAACCGTTCATTCGGTGGCGCACAGGTGAGCCGTACGTTCTATGCGAAGGGACAAACCGGACAGCAGCTGCTGTTAGGTGCTTATTCAGCGCTGAGCCGCCAGGTAAATGCGGGAACCGTTAAACTCTATACCCGTTACGAAATGGAAGACCTGGTCATGGTGGAAGGCCGTGCCCGGGGCATTATAGCCAAGAATTTGGTGACAGGAAAGTTGGAGCGTTTCGCCGCGCACGCTGTTGTGATTGCAACCGGCGGTTATGGCAATACTTATTTCCTTTCTACCAACGCTATGGCTTGTAACTGTTCCGCTGCGATGCAGTGCTACCGTAAGGGCGCATACTTTGCCAATCCGTCATACGTACAGATTCACCCGACCTGTATTCCGGTTCACGGCGACAAGCAGTCGAAGCTGACGCTGATGTCGGAATCGCTGCGTAACGACGGCCGTATCTGGGTGCCGAAGAAACTGGAAGACGCCAAGGCTTTGCAGGCAGGGACCAAAAAGGGAAGCGATATTCCGGAGGAAGACCGCGATTATTATCTGGAGCGCCGCTATCCGGCATTCGGAAACCTCGTTCCGCGTGACGTGGCATCACGTGCCGCCAAAGAGCGTTGCGACAAGGGCTACGGTGTGAACAATACCGGTTTGGCCGTGTTCCTCGATTTCAGCGAGGCTATCGGCCGCTTGGGATTGGATGTGGTACGTCAGCGTTACGGTAACTTGTTTGATATGTACGAAGAAATCACGGACGTGAATCCGGGCGAGTTGGCCAGGGAGATCAACGGCGTGAAATATTATAATCCGATGATGATTTATCCGGCTATCCATTATACAATGGGTGGCATCTGGGTAGACTACGAGTTGCAGACCACCATCAAGGGATTGTTTGCTATCGGTGAGTGCAACTTCTCCGACCACGGAGCCAACCGTTTGGGCGCTTCGGCATTGATGCAGGGACTGGCCGACGGTTATTTCGTACTTCCTTACACGATTCAGAACTATTTGTCCGACCAGATTACCGTTCCCCGTTTTTCAACCGACCTTCCTGAGTTCGCTGCCGCGGAGAAAGCCGTTCAGGATAAGATTGACCGCCTGATGAGCATTCAGGGAAATGAGTCTGTCGACTCCATCCACAAGAAACTGGGACACGTGATGTGGGAATATGTCGGTATGGGGCGCACAGCCGAAGGCTTGAGGAAAGGATTGGAGGAAATCAAGAAAATCCGTGAAGAATTCAATAAGAACTTATTTATCCCCGGTAGCAAAGAGGGCATGAACGTAGAGCTTGACAAGGCTATCCGTCTGGAGGACTTTATCACGATGGGCGAGTTGATAGCCTACGACGCGTTGAGCCGTAACGAAAGTTGCGGAGGACACTTCCGTGAAGAGTATCAGACCGAAGAAGGAGAAGCCAAACGCGACGATGAGAATTACTTCTATGTAGGTTGCTGGGCATACCAGGGAAGCGATGAAAAGGCTCCGGAACTCATTAAAGAACCGCTTCATTACGAAGCCATCAAGGTTCAGACTCGTAATTATAAGAGTTAATCGGTAAGTTTAACAATTAAAGAATTAAGAAATAATGGATAAAAATATAAGTTTCACGCTGAAAGTTTGGCGTCAGAACGGACCTAAAGAAAAAGGTCATTTTGAAACATTCCAGATGAAGGATATTCCGGGTGATACTTCTTTCTTGGAAATGCTTGATATCCTTAACGAACAGCTCGTCAGCGAGCGTAAGGAGCCGGTGGTATTCGACCACGATTGCCGCGAGGGTATTTGCGGCATGTGTTCACTTTATATCAACGGACATCCGCACGGGCCGGCCACAGGAGCCACTACCTGCCAGTTATATATGCGTCGTTTCAACGATGGCGATGTCATTACCGTAGAACCTTGGCGTTCGGCGGGATTCCCTGTCATCAAGGACTTGATGGTAGACCGTGGCGCATACGACAAAATCATGCAGGCCGGAGGTTATGTGAGCGTACGTACCGGTTCGGCTGAGGATGCTAACAATATCCTGATACCGAAACCTGCTGCCGATGAGGCGATGGACGCGGCATCCTGCATCGGTTGCGGCGCTTGCGTGGCTGCATGTAAGAATGGTTCGGCCATGTTGTTCGTATCGGCTAAAGTAAGCCAGCTGGCCCTGTTGCCTCAAGGCAAGGTAGAGGCTGCCCGCCGTGCCAAAGCCATGTTGAGCAAAATGGACGAATTGGGCTTTGGCAACTGTACCAATACCCGTGCCTGCGAGGCCGAATGTCCGAAATGCATCTCTATCAGCAACATCGCTCGTCTGAACCGCGAGTTCATCAAAGCGAAATTGAAAGACTGATACAGGAAATCGCGACTTGTAACCGGTAAGCTGAAAGAGCCGTATCAAACTCTGAAGTGACCCCAAAAAGTTGGACAGGTTAAACATTATCCGTTAATAGAAAGAGTTCGGTATTGTACCGGACTCTTTCTATATTACTGAAATGGAGTTTTTTGCAAGGAATTTGCGTTGCGACAAGCCCGGCCGCATGAACGATAAAAAAAGGAAAAGAGAGTGCAGGAAAAAACTCTTAAGAATCTCCGCCGAAACTGTCGGAGTTTTCCGAAACTTTCTTAAGAATCTTTCCGAAAACTCCGACAGTTTTTCCGCTCCTTCTTATATCCGTAAAGAATACGTATCTTATTCATCTTCATTTTTTCACTTTTGCGTGGATACGCCCGCATCGGAAGGAACAGGGTATCTTCACTATAACTCTTTGATTCGTGGTTCACCAACATTTTCAAAGAACGACAGAAGCCGTCCGTGGGACTATTGTTGAGTGATTTTGTTTTTTTAGCAGAATGAAGTAAAAAAAGTTCTTGTTTTATTAGGAGATATTAAATCTTTTTACATACCTTTGCGTGT
>CANQSM010000003.1 GCA_947626525.1 uncultured Phocaeicola sp.
GAAGTAGTAGTGATTGGTTACGGTACGGTGAAGAAGCGTGACTTGACGGGTGCGGTATCTTCTGTAAAAAGCGAGGATATTACGCTGAATCCGGGTTCTAATCCAATGGAGGCTTTACAAGGGAAGGTGGCCGGTTTGGATATCGTGAAATCTTCCGGACAGGCTGGAGCCGGGGTAAATATGCAATTGCGTGGAAACCGTTCTCTTCCTTCTATTTCCGTGGGTGCAGAGAATAACTTGAGTAGTGTAGGCAAGGGTGATCCTACGTTTTTTATTGACGGCCCAGAGGACTATGCCACTTATAAATCGAGTATAGGCAATCCTACGTTTATTATTGACGGCATGCCAGGGGACTATGCCACGTTGAACCCTAATGACATCGAATCCATTGAGGTGCTGAAAGATGCGGCTTCCACGGCTATTTACGGTTCAAGCGGTGCAAACGGAGTCGTGTTGATAACCACTAAAAGCGGAAAGGCTGGGAAACTGAAAGTGGACTTTAATGCGTATGCCGGTTTTAACGGCTGGTCGGAGTTGCCGGAACTGAGAACCGGTGAAGCGTATATGAAAACCCGTCGGGAGGCATATGTCGCGGGAGGCGGAACTTGGAATTCCGCGGCCGATGATGAGAAGCTGTTCACAAATGCGGAAGCTTATCAGGCTTATTTGGACGGCAAATGGATTGATTGGCCTGAGACTGTGCTGCAGGACGGTTATGAGCAGAATTACAGTATATCGGTTTCCGGAGGCACGGAGAAGACGCAGGCTTATCTTTCTTTGAACTTTTCCGATGAACATGGCCAGTATAGGAATGACAACTATAAAGTGTATTCCGCGAATGCCAAGATTAAACATTCCATCAATGATATAGTGGATGTGGGAATTAACATTCAAGCATCTTATACACATCAGAACAAAAGATCCAATGTGAAATTGGAACGTGCCATGCAGGCAATTCCGCTTGGTGATTTGTATAATGAGGATGGAACAATGAATCCGTATCCGTCTGTGGAACAGGGCGCTTTTCTCAATTTGTTGCTGGATGAGCAGGAGGGGGTATATAAGAACAGAATCAACAATACGAAATTGTATGTGAATCCGTATATTGAAATCAAGCCGGTTAAGGGATTAAGTATTTTGTCGCGTCTTGGAGGGACACTGAATTATAGCCGTATGGGTTTGTTTAACGGAGAAGGCTCGTATAACTATTATCAGAATGGAGGAGGCTCCACAGCGGTTACCGCTGAAATCTCTCAAAATAACATCTATAATTATAAATGGGAAAATATTGTCACCTATAATTTTACACTTGCTGAGAAACATGACTTTACCGTAACGGGTGTAACCTCGTGGGAACATAACCAGACCGAGAAGACGAAACAGTCGGCCAATAGTATTTCTCACAATAAATATTTGTGGTACAATATGGAGGCAGGGCAGAATCAGAGAACTAGAAGTTTATATCAAATGTCCAAGAATTTTGGTATCATTGGACGTGTGAATTATTCATATCTGGGTAGATACTTGTTCTCCGCTTCATGCCGGTGGGACGGCGCGTCTCGTTTGGCGAAAGGAAACCAGTGGGAGACGTTCCCCGCGGTATCCGCCGCATGGCGTATCAGCGATGAACCGTTCATGAATTTCTCAAAAGACTATCTGGACAACCTAAAACTTCGGGTAGGATATGGTGTTTCCGGTACTACGGCGGGTATCGATCCTTACTCGTCCACTTCTTCGTTGGAGCAGAATTTCTTGAATATTGGAAATATGGCATGGGACACTTATACTTATTCTCAAATCATCGCCAATACAAGTTTGACGTGGGAGAAGTCTTATAATACGAACATTGGAATTGATTTGGGCTTGTTTAACGGGCGTGTGAATTTAACGGCCGATTACTATATGACCGACACGAAAGATGTCATATATGCTCGTGACATGCCGTTCTCCGTGGGCGCATACAGTTCTTCGAAGCCGTATCGGATGAATTTGAATGTTTGTGAGACACAGAATCGTGGTTTGGAGTTGAGTTTGACTACCCGCAATATTGTGAAGAAGGATTTCACGTGGAGCTCAACCCTGACGTTCGCTACGGATAAGGAGAAAATCAAGTCGTTGGCTTCAGATGGGACAAACGAGATTATTTCCGGAAATCTGATATATCGGGTGGGTGAGGCCATCAATTCGTTCTATCATTATAAGATTCTGGGAATGTGGCAGAAAGGAGAAGAAGAAGATGCGGCAGTATTTGGCTGCCAGCCCGGTGATATTAAAATAGAGGTTCCGGGATTGTACAGGGAGTCTGCCGGAGTATATTATACCGTAAATGAAAATGGTGGCAAGGAGTATGTAGATAAATACGATTATAGTGATAAAGACTATCAGGTTATCGGTAAGAATACCCCGGATTGGAGTTTGGGCTTCCAGAATAATCTCACTTGGAAGGACTTTGATTTGAGCATATTCATGTATATGCGCTGGGGGCAGATGATTGATTATGGCGTATTGGGTATGTATGACCCGTCAGGGAAACAGAATTTCCCGGCTTATTTCAATTATTGGACAGAGAATAATCCTTCCAATGATTTTCCTGCCGCTACGACTCAAAAAGAACTCATCGGCTATAAGGGATATGACGCGTTGACTTACGTTGACGGTTCTTTCTTCAAAGTAAAGAATATTACGTTGGGATATACGTTGCCTAAGAACTTGCTACAAAAAATAGGTGTTCAGAAATGCCGTTTCTATGGTACCATTACGAATCCGTATGTATGGGCGAAAGAGCATAAGATTAAAGATTATGACCCGGAAATGAACGGAAGTTATACATATCCTTTAACGAAACAATTGGTGTTTGGTGTAAACTTGACATTCTAATAATAAATTGATTGAATATGAATAGATATATAAATAAGTGTTTTGTTTCACTCTTGCTTTGTGCCGGAGTGATGGCATCGTGCTCGTTGGACGAGTATAATCCAACGGAACTGACTACCGATGACCTCAGCACCTTTGAGGGGATAGAAGGTATGACAAATTATTGTTACCAACCTTTGTATGGACAATTGTTTACAGCGAGCGATTATTTGTCGATGACTGAGGCGGGAACAGATTTATGGATTACTAAAAATAATGCAACCAATACTGCGGAGTTCTTTTATTATGAAGGACTGGTTACCAATACGAATGCTTCCAAAAAGCTAATGTTGCAGGCTTATTCGGTCATAGATAAGTGCAATACTGTCATAGCCAAGGCTGAACAAGCCGAAGGCGGAACCGCTGCGGACTTGAAAAAGCTGAAAGGCGAAGCGGAATGTTTGCGGGCCTATTATTACTCCATTCTGGTGGAACAATACGGAAACATTACATTGAGTTTGACTGAGAATGACGGAGCAAACCTGAATCTGCGTCCGGAGCGTAATTCTATTGAGGAAATTTATGCTCAGATTGTACAGGACTTGAAAGACGCGGCAGAGGATTTGGATGTAAAACCCTATAAGGATAATTACGGCCGTGTTTCCAAAAAGACCGCTTTGGGATTGTTGGCTCGTGCGTATATACAAGGATCGGCCTATGATTTGAAGGAAGACGGGAAGACTTATGTGCAGCGTGCCAAAGAAGTGGCGGAGGATTTGATTGGTAACATGGACTCTTATGACGCATATCTGTATCCGACGTTTGAAGAAGTTTGGCTGATGAAAAACAACCGGAAAAACAGAGAAGCTTTGTTTGTGGCTACCGGTGCCAAACCGAATGGAAATGCGGATCCATATATCCAGAACAATAATTCATTGTACCGTTATTTCTTGCCAAGTCTGAATACTTATTCAAATTTGAAATTCATTCAGAACGGTTATTACTACGGACGCGCTAATGCTTGGTTGTATACTCCAACGAAATACCTGTTAGAGGTATATTCTGATTATGACAAACGGTATGATTTTTCTTTCATCTCGGCTTATTCTACTTATTCTTATGATAAGGCTGGTAAATCATCATCCGCTTCGGTGGTAAAACTTACGGAGGAGCTTTGTTCTGCTTATGGAATCGATCCCAAATGGGTGGGTACCGAGCTGGGCCCTCAGGTGAACCTGTTGAACAATGGGTGGTTATATGCTGAAACGGGTGTATATCGTTATCCTTATGAGACGAGACCCGTGGAAGAGGGTTATGTTCCTTATGTGTATGACGATGTGATGTCGATGGAGGGTGATGTCAATTTGTATACAGCCTTGAATAAGGAAGCCTTGAAATCCGGGGAGGAGGCTGATTTGCGCATCCATGCTTATTTTTCCCGGAAGGCAATGTCTGCGGAGGAAAAGGCGGAACGGCCTTATTTCGTAGTGACAGCGGATGAAGTGTATAATGAAAATGGTTATCATGTTACTGCTGCGGAAACAAGCAATCAATTAGCCAACTTGGTCCCGACGATGTGTAAATATATGTGGTATGACGCGGAAATAGCGAAGAGTTATCAACATCGGAATGGTGATATGATGATTATGCGTATGGCGGAAGTGTATCTGATAGCGGCGGAAGCCAATTGCAAGTTGGGGGATACTGATAAGGCGGCTGAATGGATAAATGTATTGCATAAGCGCGCGTGTGAGGACGAGGACTATGTAGAAGGAAAAATGAAGGTGAGGGCTTCCGAAATAAATATGGATTATATTTTGGACGAATATGCCCGTGAGTTGTGCGGAGAATTTCAGCGTTGGTACATTTTGAAGCGTAACAAGGCATTTGAAGACCGTTTGGGCAAATACAACAAACGTGCGGCACAGTCGTTCGAGTCAAAACATTATGTAAGGCCTATATCTTCTGATTTCCTGAATAATATTGAGAATGCGGATGAATATGGGACAAACGGCTATTAAAAAGAATCCGGGTTATTGATACTTGGCGAAGTATCGGTTAATAAGTATAGTCTCAAAGGGGTGCTTCTCGGATTGGCACCCCTTTTTTTATACTTTTTTTCCTGCATGGGGGTGGCAGTACCTGCCAACCTATATGAATCGCCATGGTTACGGACGTGTTTTGTCTGTTTCTAGTATCTCCGTTCACCGTCCAGCGAACGCTGGACGGTCCATGCAGATAGGTGCATCGGCTTTCGCAGCTATCTGACTTCACCGTCCAGCGGGCTGCTGGACGGTGAACGGTGCTTACTGTTATGACTATGTGACTTCTCTATGTCTTTAATAAGACGTGGGTTCGATGAATTCAGAATAAAGCAAATCATTACCCGGAAACTACCCAGACCCTATCTGATGTGCTGAATATGCGTCGATTGCCAATCAGGCTAATTGGCGGCAGACTGGTTCAAGAAGTTCTGAAAGTCATTTCCGCTCGGACTTTGGAATATCTGGAGCCCGAATTCAGGGAGAACGGCTAATATATAGTCGAAAATGTCGGCTTGCAAGTGTTCGTATGGAATCCAGTTTTTGTCTGCCGAGAAGAAGTAAAGCTCAATCGGTAAACCTTGTGGGGTGGGCTGCAATTGACGGACCATTAAAGTCATATCGGTGTTTATGAGCGCATGATGGTGGAGGTAATTTTCCAAAAACTTACGGAATACTCCTAAATTGATGGTTTCGGGAATGGCTTCTTCAGGTTTTAGCCATCCTTTTTTTACATAATCTTTTAACTCTTCGGGAGTACAGAATTTGACACTGTGCATGTCTATGTTGATGGAACGTTTGATGCGGCGTCCGTCACTGTCCTGCATGCCGCGCCAGTTCTGGAATGAATCGCTGACCAGCGTGTAAGGAGGGATAGTCGTGATGGTATTGTCCCAGTTGCGTACTTTAATGGTGGTGAGTGTCATTTCTGTCACGATGCCGTTGGCTCCCGACTTTTCCATGGTAATCCAGTCGCCCGGACGCAGCATATCGTTGGCGGAGAGTTGTATGCCGGCCACCAGTCCCACGATAGTGTCTTTGAAAACCAGCATAAGTACAGTGGCGGCGGCACCCAGTCCGGCAAAGAGTGTAATGGGAGATTTGTCAATCAAGACGCTGATGATACCGATGATTCCGACAAAAAGCGTGATGATTTTCAGCATTTGATACACCCCTTTGAGCGGACGGTCTTTCAGTTGCTCGTGTCGGCTCGATAACTCGTAAAGGGCGGAAAGGAATGCGCATATCAGTTTCAACGTTGTGGCAATGATGTATACTTGGCTGATTTTCATTAAGAAAGAAAGCCAGGAAGGTATATCGTAAAAAGCAAATGGCAATAAAATATAAATCACGATGGATGGAACAATGTGGCAGACACTGTCCAATATCTCATGTGAGAACAGGTAATCATCCCATGTGACTTTAGTGGTCGCTACGACTTTTTTAATAGTCGGGACGATGATTCTGCGGCAAACCCAATCTGTGAGGTAAGCGATAAGTAGAATCAGGGCAATCCAGACCATGCGCTGGGTAATATTGCCTAAACCATAGTGTGTAAAAAGTGCTTCTATGCGGTCTGTAAGTATGTTGTCCATGATTTATCCGCCTTTAATATTGGGTAGCAAAAATAGAGTGAACTCTTTTTATTTCCTCCATGCCTTAACTCACATTAACTTATGGGGGTATACTTTTCTGTTCCGTGGACTTTGTCGGACGCGAGGCCTTCCCGTAGCAAGCGGCATCCGTTAAGATATTGAATCCCGTTACGGTGGGTTGTCTTTAACATAACAGTTTGTACCGGTTGCCTGGAAGCGCCCGGATTACTCCTTTGATTTCCATTTCGAACAGCAGGGCACTCAGTTTGTTTATCGGAAGTTCGGAATTCACGGCCAAATCATTAATTGACATACCGTCAGAAGCTGTTTGCAAGATGTTGGCAAGCGTCTCCTCCTCTTTGGTCAGGTCGGGAAACAACTGCCGTTGTATGGGTTGGGAGCTTATGTTTTCTGCATCCCAACACATGGCTTTCACAAACTCTTCCGCCGACTGAATCAGTGCGGCCCGATTGTCACGTATGAGAACGTTGCAGCCTTGTGAGTAAGGATCGTAGCTGCGTCCCGGGAATGCAAAACAGTCCCGGTGATATCCTTCGGCCAAATCGGCCGTAATCAGTGCGCCCCCTTTGACGGCGGATTCCACTACGATGGTGGCGTCACACATGCCGGCTACAATGCGGTTGCGCATTACGAAATTTTGGCGGTCGGGGTTTGTTTCACTCATGAACTCGGTGAGTAGTCCGCCCTGTTGTATCATCTGCACGGCTGTTTGGCGGTGGGAAGAGGGATAGATGCGGTCCAGTCCGTGCGCCAGTACGCCAACAGTGTTGAATCCATATTCCAGGGCGCTCCGATGGGCATGGATATCAATACCGTAGGCCAGCCCGCTTACGACAAGTACTTCAGGACATAATTGTTGAAGGTCGCGTAAGAAACTGCGGCAAATCTCTTTTCCATAATCCGTGGCGTGACGTGTGCCCACCATATTGATGACTTTCAGTTGATTGAGCGGGGCATTTCCCTTGTAAAACAGTAGGGTAGGCGCATCGGTACATTCTCTGAGGCGGGAAGGATATTCCGGATCGTTATAACCGAAGCATGCTATCCGGTTTTTCCGGATGAATTCCATTTCATGGCGGGCACGTTCGAATGCTGCCGGACAGTCTAATGCTTCCACCAGTTTACCGGAACCCGAAACGAGCTCGGGCAGCTCTTTCCGGCGGAGAAAAACGTCCGTTGCGCTACCGCAGGCATGTAATAGTTTTCGCGTGCCTGCCAATCCCAGTCCCGGAATGCGGGTCAGTGCCAAGCTATGTAAAAGTTCCTCGTCATGCATGGAAGTAAGGGGCAAAGGTTTCGTTGAACAAGGTACTTTCGCTTAACCGGCCATTGACGACACACACGCTCTCTACCGTTGATTTTATCACCACTTTCATGTCGGGCAGCCGGAAGATATCCTGATAGAAAACATATTTGATTCCTTCTTTCTTCAGATAAAGTTTGGAAACAAATTCGTCTCCACTTTTCAGCGGTGTCTTAAAAGCCATGTTGATACGAGCTACCACCGGGTCTACTCCCTGTTCGTGCAGTCGGGCGAAACTGATTCCTATGGAAGTCAGGAATTCGTGGCGCGTGTGTTCCAGATAGTGTTGGTAATTGGCATTGTTGACAATGCCTTGCAGGTCGCATTCATAGTCGCGTACCTTCATGTTGAGTTCAAAAATATATTTTTCCATACAGGAGCAATATTACATAATAAAATAGGTAGGATAATTGGCTTATTTTTTCATAGCTTTTTGTTACTTTCGTTTCAGGAATTCATATCCAAAGCGGCAATAAAGGCAACGTTTCCGGTCGCAATACTCTTTTTTCAGTTGAATCAGAGCCTGTGTGTCGGCAGCACTTTCGGCTTTCAATCCACAAGTATCCCACATACGGATGATATGATTGTTTTCCGGTTTGAGCGTTTCCAGAAAACGGATAGCGCGATGGCAGAGATTTTCGTTGTTCTTATGCCGTCCGTAAGCAAACAGGAACGTGCAGACGGTGTTGATGAGCAACAGGTCGACCGACGATTGGCTCAGTGTTTTGCGTCGTTTGGGAGAAAGCTCCCCGAAGCGGTAATGTGTATTCCAATATTCGGATGTACCGGCGGAAAGAATCATGCGTGTCTGTTCGATGGAGGTCGTCTCGAGCAATTGTGATAACAATCCTTGTGATTGGTAATAGAGCCAAGCCAGTTGGGCCATGCGGATATACGGAAAATTACCGGGACGCAGGCGGAGGAAACGCCAGAGCGAAGCGTCCATGCGTTGCAGACCAAACTTGTGCGCCAGATAAAGATATTCCTTTTGAAGTCTTTCATAATATTCATCGCATATCTCTTCTTCCAGAAAACCGGCTTGCCCGAAAAAGAGGGCTTCTATCTGAAACAAATTGTCTCGATGTTTATCCACAGCCCTGAGCGGAATCAGATTAGCCCAGCGTTCAAACGCTTCTCCGTTGAGGCTGAACCCGAAGTTGCGTGCCAGTGTGATGAAAAAAGCGTCTTCCCAGTTCTTGTCACATCGTTTCAGCCGTTCAAATACTTGCCTGGTCTTTTGTTCCAATCGCTCACTTTGCAAAGTGTTCATCCAACCGTGTATCTGCAAGGGAGACAATTCGGAGAGAATGCAATAGCAGGGAGGATAGAAGTCCGCCCGGCACAGTTCTTCGTAATGCGCTTTTAACGATTCAGGGCAGGCAAGTTGTATCTGCGGGATGCTTTCTCCGTTAGACCGGGTAATGGGAGTGTCTATGGTTTCGGCAATGTGCAGGATAACCGAGTCGTATGCTGCGTCGTGGTGATGGCCGTGCCGGTACCAATCCGATGAGCGGGAATGAATTTCGATGTTTCCTACCCATAATGTACCGTCCAGTTTGATTTTGGCATTAAAGAAGTCAGGGCCTGCATTGGTGTTATGTAAGCCTGTATCAAGAATCTCCACAGTTTGTCCGAGTGTGGTCCGGAGCTCTTTTAACGGAAAAATCTTGTGTTTCCATGCATAATGCAGGAGCTGTTCCATGTTAATTGAGGTTATATGTATGGCGCAAAAGTAAATAATTAGAAGAAGAAAACCTATCTTTGCATCAATTAATTGAGTACAATATGAAGATAGCATTGATTGGTTATGGTAAGATGGGTAAGGAGATAGAGCGGATAGCCCTGAGCCGTGGACACGAAATTGTAAGCATTATTGATATCGATAATCAGGAAGATTTTCAGTCGGAAGCATTCAAAAGCGCGGAAGTGGCTATTGAATTTACTGCTCCGACAGTGGCTTATCAGAATTGTATAAAAGCTTTTGCAGGAGGTGTGAAGGTGGTTTCGGGCAGTACAGGCTGGATGGCGGAACATGGTCTGGATATAAAACGAATGTGTGAGGAGGAGGGTAAGACTCTGTTCTGGTCGTCGAATTTCAGTTTGGGAGTGGCTGTTTTTTCGGCTGTAAACAACTACTTGGCAAAGATTATGAATCAGTTCCCTGTTTACGATGTGGAAATGACGGAAACGCATCATGTGCATAAGCTGGATGCGCCGAGTGGCACGGCTATTACATTGGCTGAAGGTATCTTGGCTAACATCGACCGTAAGACTAAGTGGGTAAAAGGCACTTTACAGGCTCCGGACGGGACTGTTTCGGGAACTGGGCAAGTGGCGGCTGACGAGCTTTGCATTCATTCTGTCCGGCGTGATGAAGTTCCCGGCATTCATACTGTCCGCTATGATTCGGAAGCGGATAGCATTATTCTTACGCACGATGCGAAAAATCGCAAGGGATTTGCCTTGGGAGCTGTCTTGGCAGCCGAATATACAGCGCGGCATACCGGCTTCTTAGGTATGAATGATTTGTTTCACTTCTAAAAACGATGTATGATGAAGGATAACCAACCTCGTGTTCTTGGTGATTGGAATGGGAAAACCGTAACGGTGAAGACTGGAGACTTCGGTTCGGCCATTGGCTATGGCAATGAGTGGGTAACTCTCGCTAAAGAGATGGATCCGCAGGGGATTTCGTTGGAAGAGGCTGTGCTGCTCATCCGAAATAAACGGAAAAGACAATGGGTAAAGCTGGGGATTGCCATGGTGCTTTATCTATTGTTTCTGTTGTGGGTGAAAAGCTGGTTGGGGCTGATTGTTATTCCGTTTATCTTTGATGCGTATATTACGAAGAAGATTCCTTGGACTTGGTGGAAGAAACTGGCCAATCCTACGGCGCATACGGTAATGAGTTGGGTGGATGCCATTGTTTTTGCATTGGTTGCCGTGTATTTTGTGAACATTTATGCGTTTCAGAATTATGCTATCCCTTCTTCATCGTTAGAGAAGTCTTTGCTGACAGGTGATTATTTGTTTGTAAGCAAATTGAGTTATGGGCCTCGTATCCCTCAAACGCCGTTGTCTATGCCTTTGACTCAGCATACGTTACCGATAGTAGGCGGCAAATCCTACATAGAGTGGCCTAAGTGGAAGTATCGTCGGGTAAAAGGATTGGGCGAAGTGAAATTGAATGATATTGTAGTGTTTAATTATCCGTCGGGCGATACGGTCGTGGCGAATCCGGCTTATCAGGCAGCCGATTTCTACGGACTTTGTTATCAGTTGGCAGAGCAGATGTATCCCAATAAACCGGATATGGACAGCCTGAACCGGGCACAGCAGAAAATGATATTCGATTTCTATTATCATGAGGGACGAAAATACATAGCGGAGCATCCGGAAGAGTTTGGAAAGATTATGAGCCGTCCGGTAGACCGCAGGGAAAATTATGTAAAACGCTGTGTAGGTCTGCCCGGGCAGACTTTGCAGATTAAAGACCGTGTGGTATATCTGGATGGAGTGCCTAATAAGGAACCTGATAATGTGCAATATAGTTATACCGTGAAAACACGCCGCCCTATTCCGGACGAATTGCGCCGTGAATTGAATATTACCGATGAGGATGCCTCGGCGCATAATCCTGAAGAGACGCTATATTCCATGCCTCTTACCCAGAAGGCGCACGATGGCTTATTGGCGCATAAGGAGCTTGTGGAAAGCATAACAGTGAATGAGTCTTATTCCGACGGGCTGTATCCGTTGAATCTGTATACCGGTTGGACACGTGATAATTACGGACCGATATGGATTCCGAAAAAAGGAGAAAGTATCCGGTTGACAGAGGATAATTTACCCATATACGAACGCCCGATAGCCGTGTATGAAGGGAACAAGCTGGAGATGAGAGACGGTAAGATTTATATTAATGGGGAACAGACGGATACCTATACGTTCAAGATGGATTACTATTGGATGATGGGAGATAACCGCCATAATTCCGCGGATTCCCGTTATTGGGGGTTTGTACCGGAAGATCATGTGGTGGGCAAGCCCATTGTGGTGTGGCTGTCTCTGGATAAAGACAGAGGCTGGTTCGATGGGAAGATTCGCTGGAACCGTTTTTTCAAATGGGTAGATGGTATTAAATAAAGCCTGTCGGCGGTTTCACCGGAAGCAGGCATGAAGGTTGGAATCATGCGTTCATTATTCAAGTCGTTACTTATTGCTGTGGCATTGGTGCTGTTGGTAAAACTGATGGCATTTACCTCTTGTACGATCCCTTCTGCAGGCATGGAGAATACATTGTATCAAGGCGACCGGGTGATTGTGAATAAGTGGAGTTATGGTTTCCGGGTACCTTTTGTTTCGCTTTTCGGATTACATCGTTGGGGCGATTCTCCTGTGGAAAAAGGTGACATTGTTTTATTCAACAACCCGTTGCCTCGTTCTCTAAACGAAGCCGTCGACCGGCGTGAAATATTTATCAACCGTTGTGTCGGGTTGCCGGGGGATACCCTGATGATGAACGGGGAATTGATTCAGACAGAAGACGAAGTGTTGAGTCCTGACAGGAAGTGGATTTACGCTTATCCCGGAGAGTCCGAGGATAAGGTGGTGAAAGCGATGGAGAAAAACGGCATATCCGGCAATGAACTGGTTGGATATGATGCCGGTAACTATTTGCGTAGTTTCAGTCATTATGAGATGTATTTGTTGAAACAGGAATTGGGGAGAAAGGTTCCATTTCATTGTACACAGACCGGTGCGGCCGAAGGGGTGCATCCGTTTGTCATCCCGGCTAAAGGACTTTCTGTCAGGGTATATCCATGGAATGCCAAACTGTTGCGTAATACGATTGTCCAGCACGAGGGGCGCAGGGCGGAGGTCAAAGGAGATACACTTTGGATAGACGGCCATGTGGTGACCAGCTATACTTTTACAAAAGATTATTATTGGATGGCCTCCAATAATTCCATGAGTTTATGTGATTCCCGTTTATTCGGTTTTGTTCCTAAAGATCATGTGATAGGAAAGGCTGTGTGGGTATGGTTCTCGAAAGATCCGGAGAGGGGACTTCTGGAGGGATACCGCTTCGGCCGCTTTTTTCGTGAAGTCCGTTAAGGAATGAGGAACAGAGGGAGATGTACGCAAAGGGACATTCGCATACGTATCAGGAAAATAGAAGAAACGGCCGATTTTCGAAATCTCCATGTAAATCTGTATGGAAAGAAAGATGAATGTATATTTAAGTTCTGCCTATTTGGCTCCTGTCCAGTACTATGCCAAGCTGTATGCTTGTGAAAAGGCTTTTGTCGAACGGTACGACCACTACATGAAACAAACGTACCGTAACCGCTGCGTCATTGCTGCGGCCGATGGCCCACTGACGCTCTCTGTCCCGACAGAAAAGCCGGATACCTTGAAATGCCTTATGAAAGATGTCCGCATTTCCGACCACGGCAATTGGAGGCATTTGCATTGGATTGCTTTGGAATCCGCCTATCGCAATAGTCCTTTTTTCGAGTACTATCAAGATGACTTTCGTCCTTTCTATGAAAAGAAATATACCTATTTATATGATTTCAACGAAGAGCTTTGCACATTGATATGTCGTTTGATGGATATGCGACCTTGTGTGGAACGTACCTGCGACTATCTGTCTGCGGAAGACGGACAGGCAGAAGACTTTCGTGATCGCATCCATCCGAAACGGAATTGGCGGGAAGATGACCGCTTCACGGCCGTTCCCTATTATCAGGTGTTCGAGGAGCGGCATGGCTTTCTGCCTAATCTAAGTGTGGTGGATTTATTGTTCAACATGGGACCGGAGAGCCTGTTGGTACTGCGCGACTGCTGCCGTGGGTAAAAAAGTGAGGCAAGGCTCGTTCCTCTTCAAGGGAAAAAATGTATATTCGCCACATCAAGTATTATCATTAAAACAGAATAGAATATGAATGAGTTGTTCAGTGTAAAAAGCAAAGTGGTAGTCATTACCGGCGGAACAGGCGTTTTGGGTAAGGCTATCGCCGTGTATTTGGCTAAAGAAGGAGCTAAGGTAGTCATTTTAGGCCGACGCGCGGAAGCGGGTAATGCCATCGTCGAAGAGATAAGGAAGGAGGGTGGAGAAGCGATGTTCCTTGCCACCAATGTATTGGATCAGGCTGTGATAGAGCGGAACCTGAAAGACATCATGGCCGCTTACGGACGTGTGGATGCCTTGCTGAATGCGGCAGGAGGCAATATGCCGGGTGCCACCATCTCTCCCACAGGTACGATTTTTGATTTGAAACCTGAAGACTTCCAGACCGTATTGAACCTGAACCTGACAGGCACAGTCATTCCCACTCAGGTATTCCTTAAACCGATGGTAGAGCAGAAGGCTGGTTGCATTGTCAATTTCTCTTCCATGGCGGCTTTCCGTCCTTTGACACGTGTATTGGGGTATGCCGCAGCCAAGGCCGGCATTTCCAACTATACGGCTTACATGGCTACCGAGGTGGCAAGCAAGTTTGGCGAGGGAATCCGTGTGAATGCTATTGCGCCGGGCTTTTTCCTGACCGAGCAGAACCGTACGTTGCTGACCAATCCGGATGGGAGTTATACACAGCGCGGCAATGATGTCATTCGTCAGACTCCGTTCAAACGTTTCGGTACTCCCGAAGAACTTTGCGGCACCATTCAGTATCTTATCAGCGATGCTTCCAAGTTTGTGACGGGCACGGTGGCTGTAGTGGATGGCGGATTCAACGTGTTTGCTATGTAAGTTCGTCTCATTCTCTTATGTTCCGGTTTGTGTCACGCTGTCGGCACAAGGCCGTGCATGGTGCACGAAATTCCTCTTCTCTTACAACGTGATTCTGCATGAAAACTTATAACTTTGCAGGATTAAAAGAAAGAAAATGATACAATATAACACCCATACACTTTCTAACGGATTGCGTATTATTCATGCGCCGTCGCCTACGCAAGTCACTTATTGCGGTTATGCCATTGACGCTGGCACACGCGATGAGGCGGAGAATGAACAGGGACTGGCCCATTTTGTGGAACATCTCATTTTCAAGGGTACACAAAAGCGCCGTGCATGGCATATTTTGAACCGGATGGAACATGTGGGCGGTGATTTGAATGCTTATACTAATAAGGAGGAAACTATTATCTATTCTACGTTTCTTGCCGAACATTTCGGACGGGCCTTGGATTTGATGACGGATATTGTCTTTCACAGCACTTTCCCTCCTCACGAGATAGAGAAAGAGGTGGAGGTGATTCTCGATGAGATCCAGAGTTATGAAGACACGCCTTCGGAACTGATATTTGATGAATTCGAAGAGATTGTCTTCAAGAACCATCCGTTGGGGCGTAATATATTGGGCGATCCGGTCCGGTTGAAGAGTTTCCGTACGGAAGATGCGCTACGGTGGGTTCGGAAGTTTTATCGTCCGGCAAACATGGTATTCTTTGTACAAGGGAATATTCCTTTTGCGAAGGTGGTTCGTATGGTGGAGACCGCCACATCGGATATGCCGTTTATGCTAACGGAAAGACAGCGCTTTTCGCTTCCTGCCTACGAACCTTGCCGCATAGTGCGTCACAAGGATACCCATCAGGCACATGTCATGCTGGGCACACGCAGCTATCCTGCTTTCGATGAGCGCCGTACAGGGCTCTACCTGCTCAACAATCTGCTTGGCGGACCGGGGATGAACAGCCGGCTGAACGTGTCGTTGCGCGAGCGGAAAGGATTGGTCTATACGGTAGAGAGCAATTTGGTGTCCTATACGGATACCGGTACGTTCAGCATTTACTTCGGATGCGATCCGAAAGACGTGAATACATGCGTGCGACTGGTGCGGAAGGAGTTGCAGCGGTTGTGCGACCAGCCGCTTTCGGATACGCAGTTGAAAGCAGCTCAAAAACAGATTATCGGGCAGATAGCCGTGGCTTCCGACAACTTTGAGAATTTGGCGTTGGATATGGGGAAAACGTTTCTTCATTATGACAAATATGAAAGTCAGGAAGCTGTGTTTCAGCGTATCGGGATGTTGAGGCCCGGACCTTTGCAACAGATCGCACAGGAGATGTTTGCTGGAGAGCAGTTGACTACTTTGCTGTTTGAATGAATATAGTTTGAAAAAGGAGATGGAAAAGATTGGCATATTTTGTTCTGCTTCGAATAAGATAGACGCTGTCTACTTCGAGAAAGCACGTGAGTTGGGCACTTGGCTGGGCCGACAAGGTAAGACATTGGTATATGGCGGTTCCAATCAGGGACTGATGGAGTGCCTGGCGAAGGCTGTAAAGGAACAGGGTGGCCGTGTGTTTGGGGTGGTTCCCACCAAACTGGAGGAGAAAGGCCGGGTAAGCAAATGGGTGGACGTTGTATTTCATACCTGTAATTTGAGTGACCGCAAGGATACGATGGTGGACGAGTCGGATGTGTTGGTGGCCTTGCCCGGAGGAGTGGGAACACTGGACGAGATATTTCATGTAATGGCTGCCGCTTCCATCGGCTATCATTCGAAGAAAGTAATATTCTATAATATAAACGGGTATTATGACGCATTGCTTTCCATACTTGACGGACTGGAAGCCGCTCATTTCGCTCGTTGTCCTATGAGGCATTATATGGTGGCTTCCACTTTCGAGGAGTTGGTTGCCCTGTTGGACAGCTAAAATCGGGTTGGGGGGCTCCATGCGATGGAGGCGGAGCCGATATGAAGAAATTTTTAGTATCACGGAATTTAAATAGAAGGATGTATGGCACGTAAGGTAATAGGTATTGGCGAAACGATACTGGATGTATTGTTTAAGGGCAATCAGCCCACTGCGGCTGTTCCCGGCGGTTCGGTATTTAATGGAATCATCTCTTTGGGCCGGATGGGAGTGAATGTTGACTTCATCAGTGAAACGGGGAATGACCGGGTGGGAGAAACCATTCTCCGTTTTATGCGTGACAATGGGGTAAATACCAGTCATGTGAATGTGTTTCCGGAAGGAAAGTCACCCATATCGCTCGCTTTCCTTGATGAACGGAACGATGCGGATTATATCTTCTATAAAGACTATCCCTCGCAGCGGTTGGATGTGGAATTTCCCGAAATCAACCGTGGTGATATTGTCATGTTCGGCTCTTATTTTGCTCTGAATCCGGTGTTGCGCGGTAAAGTGACGGAGTTTCTCGAGTATGCGAAGGGACAGGAGGCTTTGCTCTATTATGATGTCAATTTCCGTAGTACTCACCGTCATGATGCCATTAAATTGACATCTACTATCATCGAGAATTTGGAATATGCGGATATCGTCCGTGGTTCGGTGGATGATTTTCGTAATTTGTACGGTTACGAGGAGATAGAAAAGATTTATAAGGGGAAGATTGCCTTTTACTGTCCGCATTTCATCTGTACGCATGGAGGTGAACAAGTTTCCCTGCGTAGTGGAGCGCTGAGCAAGGAATATGCGGTGCCTGCTATAGAAGCTGTAAGTACAGTAGGCGCAGGCGATAATTTCAATGCCGGGATCGTGTTTGGGTTGCTGAAATACCGTATTCGTCGCGATGACCTTTCGGAACTTTCGGAGTCCGATTGGGACAACCTGTTGCGTTGCGGAATTGATTTTGCCTCGGAAGCCTGTCGGCATATCGGGAATTCTGTTTCCAAAGAGTTCGCGGCGGCATACGGGCGTTAAGAAAATATCGGTTTTTGCAGAGTACATGGGAAGAAATGGATGGTGAAACTCAGAAAAGTATGCCATGCCTGTATGGTTATCAAATATTTATACGTATCTTTGCGCCCGAATTAATATAGATTGAATGAAGACATTTGAAGAGTTAGGCGTTTCTGAGGAAATACTTAAAGCGATTAAAGAAATGGGGTATGAGAGTCCCATGCCGGTACAGGAAGAAGTGATACCGTATTTACTGGGAAACGGAAATGATGTAGTCGCGTTGGCTCAGACAGGAACAGGAAAAACAGCTGCATTTGGTTTGCCGCTGATTCAGAAAATAAACGTACGTAACAGAGTGCCACAGGCACTGATACTTTGTCCCACCCGGGAATTATGTTTGCAGATTTCAGGTGATTTAACCGATTATTCCAAATACATAGAGGATTTGAAGGTGTTGCCCGTGTATGGAGGGTCGTCCATTGAAAGCCAGATACGTAGCCTGAAGAAAGGGGTGCATATCATTGTGGCTACGCCGGGACGTCTTATCGACTTGATGGAACGTCGTACCGTAAGTCTTGCCACCGTGAAGGATGTGGTGATGGATGAGGCTGATGAAATGCTGAACATGGGATTTACCGACAGCGTCAACGCCATTCTGGCTGATGTGCCGAAGGACCGGAATACATTACTGTTCTCGGCCACCATGAGCCCGGAAATCTCACGTATTTCCAAAAATTATCTCCATGACGCCAAGGAGATTGTTATCGGTATAAAGAATGAGGGAAGCAAGACAGTGAACCATGTGTACTATATGGTTCATGCTAAAGACAAGTATCTGGCCTTAAAACGTATAGCTGATTATTATCCGCAGATATACGGTATCATCTTCTGCCGCACCCGTAAGGAAACGCAGGAGATTGCCGATAAACTGATACAGGACGGTTATAATGCTGATTCGCTGCACGGTGAACTCTCTCAGGCCCAGCGTGATCTGGTGATGCAGAAGTTCCGCCAGCGTCATTTACAGTTGCTGGTGGCTACCGATGTGGCTGCCCGCGGATTGGATGTTGACGATTTGACACATGTTATCAACTATGGTTTACCCGATGATACGGAGAGTTATACGCATCGGAGCGGGCGTACGGGACGCGCCGGAAAGACCGGTACGTCTATCGCTATCATTAACCTGCGTGAAAAGGGGAAATTGCGTGAGATAGAGAAAATTATCGGCAAGAAGTTTGTAGCCGGAGAAATGCCTACCGGAAAGCAGATTTGTGAAAAACAGTTGCTGAAGATGGTGGACGAGATTGAAAAGGTAAAGGTGAATGAGGAGGAGATCGCTTCTTTCCTTCCGGATGTCTACCGTAAGCTCGAATGGCTCGAAAAAGAAGATATCATTAAGCGGATGGTATCCCGTGAGTTTAACCGTTTTCTCGAATATTACAGTAATGCGCCGGAAATAGAAGTGCCTGCTGACGCCCGTGGAAACCGCAAAGAGAAAGAGCGTGGGAATCGGAATACGGAGCGTGGGGGGGATCGTGAGAAACGTTCCCGGAAAGCGGAACCCGGTTATACCCGCTTGTTCATCAATATGGGTAAAACGGATAATTTCTATGCGGCACAAGTGATAGAACTTGTTAACAAGCAGATACGTGGCAAGAAAATACAGATAGGACGTATCGACCTGATGCAGAACTTTTCTTTCTTCGAGGTTCCTGAAAGGCAGGCGCGTGAAGTGGTTTCTGCTTTGAACAATATGAAAGTGGGAGGCCGTAAGGTTGTAGTGGAAGTGGCTGGAGAAGAAAGTGGCAATGAGAGTGGACGGCGTGGCAGAAACGGAGCCTCCTCTGGCAAAGTAAGTACAGATACCCGCAAGGCTCGCAAGACAGGAAAAGAGAAAGCAGGTAAGCTCAGTAGGGAAGAACGAGGTTACACTTCGGCACGCGGACCAAAGAAGAAAGATGATTGGAAACAGTTCTTTCAGGGCAGCAAAGGTGATTTCCGGGATGAAGAGCCTGATTTCAGTGAAGAGGGCTGGGCTATGCGTAAGCCACGGGCAAAGTGATAAGAACGTACTTTTCTTACCGCTGGATGCCCATCAGGCCTATCATGCCGGAAAGAACACTATTCAATGATGAGCTTTAGTTGCCGGGCTCCTGTACAGGCTTTCAGCCATTCGGTGATTTGGGCTTGTTCATTAGCCTTGGGCCGTGGCGAAAAACGCATGAAAGCCAATGTCAATGTATCTTTCTTTTGTGTACTGATCTCCGTTTCGATGGCGTATGATAAAGAAATGGATTGGGCATGTGGATACAGTACTTTCAACTCACGGATGATACTTTGATCTAACTGGTTATAGCGGGTATACGTTTGCAGCTCGTTTTTTAACTGTGCGATTTCCGCTTCCTGTTTCTCGAAACGCTCTGCATTGTCTTTGTAGAAATCTTCCATTACGAGTGACCGGAGGTTCTTGACATCTACGCTGTTGCTGTTTGCTCCCTGAATGATGCTGAGCTGGGTATTTTGCAGTTTGTAGGATTTCAATTGGTCGCGTGCATGAGCGATTTGCGTTTCCGGCACTTCATCTCCTATGAGCACTATCCGTATGCTTTTGTCCTTATAATCGATTTCCCGGTTGATGACTTGTGTGTTGGGAAAGTTGAGAACCTTATTGATGAAATTGTTGGCGTTGCTGTTGTAAATGGTACTCTGTACAATGTTGTATGTCATGAAGAAAGCCGGACACATGGTGATAATGACCAGTCCGATGATGTAACTCTTTACTGTCTTTTCGCGTGCTTTGTCTACAAACTGTTTTTTGCTGAAATGTAGGAAGCGTGTGCCCAGGAACGTTGCCAGACTGATGAATACGCTGTTGATAAAGTACAGGTAAAAAGCGCCCAGAAAGTAGATAAGCTGTCCCGTGGCCAGTCCATATCCTGCCGTGCAAAGAGGTGGCATCAAGGCGGTAGCGATGGCCACACCGGGCAATACATTCCCTTTGTCCTTGGCAGAGAGGGCGACAATGCCGGCCAGACCTCCGAATAAAGCGATAAGTACGTCGTAGATAGTAGGAGAGGTGCGTGCCAGAAGCTCCGATTGGGCTTCATTGAGCGGGGTGAGCGAAAAATATATGGTAGCCGTGACCACACTGATGACGGTGGCTACGGCGAAACTTTTGATGGAGCGTTTCAGAAGATCGAAATCATTGATGCCTACCGCAAGCCCCATGCCGATGATGGGGCCCATAAGGGGTGAAATAAGCATGGCACCGATGATGACGGCGGTTGAATTGACGTTCAGTCCAAGTGAAGCCACGAATATGGCGAAAATCAGAATCCACAGATTGGCTCCTTGAAAGGCCACCCCCTTGCGAATGGATTCCATGATGACTTTCTCATCATCCTTATCTTTACGTAGGTCGAAGTATTCGTTGAAGAAGTCCTTGATAAAAGAGGGGTGTTTGGGTTGTCTGTCCATGATTGTCTTTGGTTTTAAGTTTGTATGTCCTGATAGGTTTATATTTCTCTTATTTCCTGATAAAACGGTTGAGGAGAGGTATTTGCTTTAAAGGCAAATCCTTTTGAACGATATATATGACAAACAGCAGCAGCAGCAGTGTGCGTATAGGAAGCAACAGCCACAGGCTTTTAAAAGGCAACGCTTCCGAAAGGGCATACAAGGCTCCCGCCAGCAATGCGTATTTGCCAATGCCCCACAGGTCGTATCGGATAGGATATTTCTTCTGCCCTATGAAATAGGAGAGGAGCATGGCTACGCCATATCCGGCGAATCCGGCCCAGGCGCACGCCATATAGCTGTATGCCGGGACAAAGAGCACGTTGATGGCAACCAGTACGGCACAGCCGGCAAAAGAGAAATAGGCTCCCCATTTGGTCTCGTCAATCAGTTTGTACCAGAAAGAAAGATTGAAATAGATTCCCATGAAGATTTCCGCTGCCATGACAATGGGGACTACCTTCAGTCCCGTCCAATAATCAGGCGCCAGGATGTATTTCAGGATGTCCAGATAGAACATCACGGCCAGAAAGGCGAGCAGCGTGAAAATGATGAAATATTTCATCGCCTGTGCATAGACAGCCTTGCTGTCTTTATCCTTGCTTTTGCCGAAGACAAACGGCTCGTAAGCATACCGGAACGCTTGGGTAAGCATTGCCATAATCATGGCAATCTTGCTGCACGCTCCGTAAATGCCTAATTGCATCTGTCCTTCGTGCTCGTTGGGATAGATATGGCGGAAGATGATCTTGTCGGCGACCTGGTTCAATATGCCTGCAATCCCCAGAATCAGGATGGGACAGGAGTAGCGGAGCATGCGTTTGGCCAGCATGCGGTCGAATCCGCCTTTGAAGTGCAGTTGCGGCAACAGCAGCAGCATGATGAGGAATGTGCAGACAAGGTTGAAGAGAAACGCGTAAAACACGTCTTTTCCTTCCATGCCGACATAATAGATAATGTTCAGGGCAATATTCAGCAGGATGAATGACATTTTCAGTCCGGCGAAGTGCAGGGCGCGTTTTTTATGGCGCAGATAGGCAAACGGGATGCATTGGAAAGCGTCCATGGCTACCACCCACACCATCATTCCGATGTATGAGGGATGGGCGGCGTAGCCGGTCGCGTCCGCTATCGGTTGGAGGAAAGCCGTGCACAGCAACGCGAAGAGCAGGGATGTGCACCCTACCATCTTCAGTACGGTGGAGTATACGCGTGCCGGATTTTCGCTTTCCTTGTTTACGAACCGGAAGAAGGTCGTCTCCATGCCGTAGGTGAGGACGACCATCAGCAAGGCCGTCCAGGCATATACCTCGGTAATGACCCCGTATCCTCCCGATGCGGCTGACATGGCCGATGCATACACTGGCACCAGCAAATAGTTCAGGAAACGGCCGATGATACTGCTCAATCCGTAGATTGCCGTCTCTTTTGCCAAAGATGTTAAGTTCGCCATATATCGTTTCTTTTTTTGCGGTCAATTGTTCCTTGTGCGGACGGCGCTAACTGCCGAACAAGTCGCGCATGGTGTCGAATTGGGCCCGACCCAGGTGTCTGTATGCCAGTTCCGTTACTTCTCGTCCGCGTGGCGTGCGTTTGATGAATCCCTCCTTGATGAGGAACGGCTCGTACACCTCTTCCAGTGTCCCGGGGTCTTCGCCCAAGGCGGTGGCAATGGTTGTCAGGCCTACCGGCCCTCCCTTGAATTTGTCAATGATGGTACATAGTATCTTGTTGTCTATCTCATCCAGCCCGTATCGGTCTATGTTGAGCGCTTCCAGCGCATAACGGGCAATGTCCGTATCAATCCGTCCCGAACCTTTTACCTGTGCGAAGTCGCGTACCCGTCTCAACAAGGCGTTGGCTATACGGGGGGTACCCCGGCTTCGGGACGCAATCTCTCCGGCGGCGCGGGGGTCGCAGGGGACTTCCAATATGCGCGCCGAACGGCGTATGATGGAAGAAATCACATCGTTGTCGTAATATTCGAGGTGCAGGTTGATGCCGAAACGTGCCCGCAGGGGAGCCGTAAGCAATCCGCTGCGGGTGGTGGCGCCTACCAGCGTGAAAGGATTCAGGTCAATCTGTATGCTGCGCGCCGAAGGGCCTTTGTCAATCATGATGTCGATGCGGTAATCTTCCATGGCGGAATAGAGATATTCCTCCACCACGGGCGACAGGCGGTGTATCTCGTCGATGAAAAGCACGTCGTTCGGTTCCAGTGAGGTCAGGATGCCGGCTAAGTCTCCAGGCTTGTCCAGTACGGGGCCTGATGTGATTTTGAAGCCGACTCCCAGTTCGTTGGCGATGATATTGCTGAGCGTTGTCTTTCCCAGTCCGGGAGGGCCGTGCAGCAAGGTATGGTCGAGAGGCTCTCCCCGCAGGCGCGCGGCTTCCACAAAAACGCGCAGGTTGTTGACAACTTTCTCTTGCCCGCTGAAGTCCTCGAACTTCAAGGGGCGCAGCGTGTTTTCAAAGTCACGCTCTTTATTTGTAAGTTGCGGGTCGCGTATGTCAAAGTTATCTTCCATGTCTCGTTCTGTATAGAGAGAGCAAATGTAGGCATAAATTCCGATTTACGGGCCGGTGTGGCGGGAAAATATCACATTCTTGCCTTTTGCGGGGCGGACGAAACCTGCCGGACTGTTTTTGGTTCCCTCTCCGTCCCCCGTGTGTGCAAGGAGATTCGTTACTTTGGGGCGTGCAACGGTTCCGCTTTCAAGGACGGGCGCATGGTTTTTCGGTCAGGCGCCCGTCCTTGTCGGAAGGCGGAGGATTCCCTGTTCCCGCAGAGGAATCTTTCTCCCGGAGTCGTGAAGTGAATCACAGTTGTTTAATATTTAAAAATTGAAATGTATGGGTGTGACATTAGGAAAGAAGAGCCTGAAAGGCGGAAAAACCTCTTTGTTTCTGAACTATTGCTTTAACGGAAAACGCAGGAAGGAGTATTTGCGGTTGGTCTTGGAGCCTCCGGTCTCTTCCGAGGCGCGGCACCGTAACCGTGAGAAACTGGAACTGGCCCGCCGTATCCTGGTATGTAAGGAGCTGGAGTTTGTTGCCGGGCGCTATCGGGTGGAACGGATGATTAGGGCGAAACCGGAAGAAGAGGATTTCTTTGTGATCTTCGAACGCTTCATCGCCGATTACAGGGGGAAAGACCGGAAGACGGCGGAAGCCTCGTTGGGGCATTTGCATGCGTTCTCGAAAGTCCGCTCGTTGCCGCTGTACCATGTGACGGACTCCTTCTGCCGGCAATTCTACGATTATCTGACTACCGTGTTGCATGGTTCCACTCCGGTGGGGTATTTCAAGAAGTTCAAGAAGTGCCTGGAGACCTGTGTGGAGAGGGATCTGCTTGCCAGGAATCCCGCCTCGAACGTGCGGCTGGTTCCGTGTGATGAGTTTACAAAAGATATTTTAAGTACGGACGAGATTAGTCGGCTGGCTCGGACTCCCTGCTCGCACGGTGAAATAAAACGGGCGTTCTTGTTCGCTTGCAACACGGGCTTGCGCTGGTGTGACATTGTCCAGTTGACCCATCGTTCGGTAGACAGGCCCAACCGGATGCTGCACCTGGTGCAAAGTAAGGTGAGGCGACACTCCCGAAAAGCCGTGTTGCACCTTACTCTGAACCGTACGGCGATGAGACTGCTGGGGACGGACCCGGCTTTTGACGGGGAGCGTGTGTTCCGGTTGCCCTCTTATTCGTATATGCTGCGTGTGCTTCGGAAATGGGTGAGCGACTCCGGAATCTCCAAGCACATCACTTTCCATTGCGGCCGCCACTCTTTCATAACCAATATCATGGTGAACGGCGCCAACATCAAGACAGCCTCCGAACTGGCCGGTCATTCTACCATACGGCATACCGAAAAATATGTACATGTCATAGACGAACTGAAGCGGAAGGCGGTGGACAGCCTTCCTGATTTGCCCCTTGATTTGTAACGGGCCGTACTTCGTTTGTCCCCCTTTGGGGAATGGGATGTTGTAAACGTGTGCTATGCAATAGGTTATGTCGGGACTATAATAGTCGGCACGAATATTTCATGGCAAGATACCTCCAAAGCCCTCGGCGATACTGAGCCGGGGGCTTCGTGGTTTGTCCGCCGTTCCCGATGCCAACCTTTGCCGATTGCCCGGGCCGGCCTGACGCGAGGGCGCGGGTTGGGCTGACGGTAAGCCGTAAGCCTGCCCAAAGTCAAGCCGTAAGCCTGTCCAAGGTCGAGCCGCAGGCGTGTCACTGGGGGTAGCCGCAGGCCTACGGCTCGGGAAGTGATACGCCTGTCACTCGGACTCCTTCCACGCTCCGGATACCTCATCGGATGCAAGAGATATGATGCCCCGCCGGAAATGCCCGTCACGAAAGGGAGGGGCGGCGAATGTGGAAGGCGTAAGAAAAAGTAACCCCTCGGCGGATGCGTCGGACATCGCGCGAGGGGTGTGATAGCTAAAAAGTTGAAAAAGTAATCGCTTTCTATTCCGCGACGCAAATCGTAACGCGGTTCAAATCGTTTTCGGTGAAAGGCTGCACGCTGTCACCTTTGTAATCGGACAGGACGCGTGACGCCTCGATTCCGGCTTTCAGGAGCGCGTCCTTCACGCTTTGGGCCCGTTCCTTGGACAGACGCAGGTTGATGCGCTTGTTGCCCGTTCCGGCATCGGCATAACCTGTCAGCGCCACTTTGCTCTCCGGGTACTTTTGCATATAGATGACCAGACTGTCAATCTTTGCCTGTTCCTGCGGACGGATGACGGCTGAATTGATATGGAAGAATACATCGCAGCGATAGGTTTCCCGCTTTTTCTCCGCCACCTCTTGTCTGGGTTGCGGCTCTTTCCGTTCGGGTATCACTACCGGACGGGGAGTCTCCTCGGGTTCCGGATCGGGGGCGACGTATACCGGTTCGACGATGCGGCTGCCTTTCCCGAGTCTGATGGTAAGTCCCACCAAAGCGTTGAACTGCCAGTCGGCATTACCGGCTTTCTTCGAGTTGAACTTGTCCGTGAGCAGGTTTGTGTTTCCCTCTATGTTAAGTGCCAGCCGGTCGCTCAGCCGGATATCGGCTCCTACGCCTCCCCGTCCGGCAAACGAGTTCTTGCTGCCTCTCCACAGATATCCCAGTTCGCCGGAGCCGGCAGCCGCCACGTTTTCGGCGCCGTTGTCGTAGGCATGGTTGAAAGCGCCGCCGACAAAGGCGTAAAGGTTAAAGACACGTCGCGGGTTGAACCGGCAGAACAGGGCGCTGAGGTCGAATACGGCATCCACATCGCCTTGCAGGTATTTGAACTTGTACTCCTGTTTCGGATTCACCCATGCTCCCTTGGCCTGCCAGCCGCTACCGCCGAAGCGCAGGCCGAAAACAGGGGTGAAGCGATAGCCGAAATGAAGAGCGGCCGCGGGAGAGATGAGCTTGGAGAAGCCGGTCTCACCGATGGTGTGGGCGGCGCCTCCTTGTATCTGCATATACCAGTGAGGAACGAAAACCTCCTTGCTGTGTTCCGGCTCCTGGGCGAAAAGAGGCAACGTGCCTAAAGCGAGCACGCTTGCCAGTAAACTCTTTCTAATGTCCATAATACAGTTTCTTATAATTATTGTCTTTCTTCCTTATAGGCCTTGTCCGCGTTACGGATGGATATGCCTATGCATACCCAAATAACCATACAAACTGCCAAATACATAATGATATACATCGTCTTTCTTCTCCTTTGCGCTTCCCGTTTATACAAAGGTAAAAGGAATTGTCCGGATTAGAAAGTATTTGACGGTTTAAATATAAAATATTTAAGGATCGGGAACGTTTCCGCCCGGAAAGGGCCCTTGGCGGATGTTCTCCATACGGTCGCCGGGGCCATGGAAACGGCAACGCTTCGGGAGACACTGCCGGAAGAGGAAAAGAAAGGGGAACCGGACAGGCCGGTTCCCCTTTTAGGTTTTCATATCGCGTCACGCAGACGGATTAGAGTGTCTTGCTAACTTCCACTGTGATGGTTTCCTTGATGGTACCCCACTTGTAAGTGATAACCAAAGGTATCTGGAGCTTGAACGCTTCCCTCACCTCAACGTCCTTATTCTTGTAAGTGATTGTACCGAAGTCAGGAATTGCTGTGACAGTTCCGCTGTAAGATACTGTATTTGGTGTAGTAGTAAGCAACGTCGTCGCACCGGCCGTACCGAAGATGGTCTCGATGTCCACAAACGTGTTCGCGTCACGGTTCAGGTTCGTCTTGATCTTTCTGGTCGGATCGATGTCAATCTTCGTCACTTCGTAATACCTGTAGTAATCCAGATTCCTAGCAAAGCTGTTCAACGGAGAGTCTTTTCTCCAGTCGGTGAAGTTTATCAACTCACCGAGCTTCAGTGTACTGGTGCCTTCGTTGCCACCGTCATTGAATGCCTGATCGTTGTTGGCTTCCGCGTTCACCGGACGGATGAAGTAAGCGTCGAACTTGCCGCCATTTACAGGAACTTCCATTTCGCAACCGTTCTCATAAACTACTTCGAGGGTTGCGAAGAACGCATTCGCTTCATCATTACGTCCTACTCTGTTCAGCAATGCTTTGGCTACCTCAGTATTGGCGTAAGTAATTGTGGCGTATGGAGAATTTCCGCTCAAAGAAGCTACCAAGTTGGCATCGTTGGCACCAGCAACTTTCTGAGCACCTTCTGGCACGGCATACAGCTTGCTTTGGTCATTGCCAACGAAGAACAAGTCATACTTGTTGCCGTCCGCATCCGTTGCTTTCGTTGCACGAGTTGTATTATCCTTAGCGAAGCGGAAATAATAGCTCATGTTACTTTCAGCGAAGCTCGGATATTTCTGAGCATCGAAGTTAGAAGAGTATGTAAATGCTACGTCATGACCTTCGAAGTTCGACAACAAGTCTTGAGCGATAGTCGCATTGTTGGTTCCACCTGGAGTCTCGCAATAGATATCAATCTTGTTCTGTTCCGCGTTCCAGTAGTTGCTAATCTTATTACCGTCCTTGATGCTTGCCTGGAAGTTGATATCGTCAACGGTTACATTGTAAACGATAACCACTCTTTCAGGATACATGTTGTTGTTGACCACATTCGACAAGTCGGTTGCGTTGGTGGTCTTCTTGTACACAGCGTAAGCCGTGTAGGTCTTGCCGGCTACGAGCGGTGTAGTAGTCAATGTGAAGGTAACCTCATGGTTGATCTTACCGTCACTAGTATTCTGGATGCTTTCGCTGATAGTCCAGTTACCTACAAACTTCTTGTCGCTTCCTGTGGAGATAGCACTTCCATCAGTTGTAACGATCGTGTTGTCCAATTGGTAAATCAGGTGGAACTGCTCTTTGCTCAACTGCTCCAGATTGCTGCCTTCCGCCTTGTGAGCGAATGTGTACACTTCCGTACTCATGAACTCATCATTCGTTTTCCAAGTATGGTTAGTTGTGTTGCAACCCAATCCGATATGAACATCGTGGTTGATATAAATGTCATTGTCAGCCGGAGCAGCCTCATCTCCTACAATCAACAGCTTGATGTAAGCGGCAGCCATCAACGCGTTGTTGTGCTTGTCTGTCAACTTGGCCAATACGATAGGAGCTTTACCGATACAGCTCTTGCTTTGTGTCAGGTCGTAGTTGACAGCCGTAAATGTCGTACCTTCCAATTTGGCATATTTATCCTGCGGTGTACTCTGCACGTCATATGGTATCAGTTCGAAGCTCAGTTCCAGATTATCGTTATCCTTGTATGGATAGAATTTGTGAGCGGGGGCAGCATTGAAGTTGCAGGCAGTCACCAAAGTCTTAAGGTCGACACCCTTTATGGCCTCGGAATAAAGGATCTGCTGAACCAGATGAGCTGTTCCGGCAGTAGCCCTGTTGTCTGCACCCACTAAAGCTACTTGAGCTATAGCATCTCGTAGGCTGAGAGCGAAATGGTGCGTCTCATCATTAATATTCTCAGCATTATCTTTGGTTAAGTGCTTGTCTGCCAATTTCAAATTCAATTGCTCACTCTTGTTGATAACGCCTACATATTCGGTTGTGTACACTTCTCCTTCCTTGCTTTCGAACTGGAGTGCGATTTCATCCAATTTGTCAGCGTCAGTAGTCAGTCCTGCCGGAGCGGCATCCAGTGTCACTACGAACACGCCTGGTTGGCCCTCAGCCACTTTTGTGGATTTCCATGTAATCACGCCATCTCTTGCGCGAGTCTCTTTCTCCACTGTTGCGTTCAGAATCTTAGCCTTTCCCGCATCAACCAATTGGTCCGGTGTGGCACTGGCAGGATTCACATGGAAGCGCGGAGCGGCCGTATTCGGCAGATACTGGATAACCGGAGCATTTTGTACTCTCTTCTCTACTACTGCATTATTCACCTTATCAATTTCTAATTCCTTATAATTGTCCCTGTTGAAGACGATGACTCTCTCGCCCCAACCATCCAGAATCTTCTCCGGAATGTATTCGAAGCTGGAGATAGGCAGGCTGTCAGTGATATAGAATGAGTTCTCGATTGTTTCATTCCCGATTTTCGAGCTAATCATATAACCGATTACTTCCCCCTCTTGGGTTATCGCTGTAATGGTCGTCTCCGGTTCGTCCGGTATAGCCGGAATAGTCGGAATGATTACGCTGGTTGCCTTGTATTCACCCTCCGGGTCACCGTAGCATACCGTCTTCTTGCCATCAATTTCTTTTACGAACATCTTGGTCGGGTCAAACTCCGGAGTCACCGTATTGTCGTTCGTGTCAACAACTTCCGCTACATCCCCTACGACGGTGCCGGTTCCCTTCTCCACCAACTTGATGGTAGTCTTATTGCCTTCCTGGCTTACCTTCAATTCATATTCCGTATTGACGTCTGCTCCCGGTTTCGTGTCAGCGTCCGAAATGTGATAGGTACTTGCTGCCCCGTTGGATGGCGTAATGGTTAAAGTACGGGTCGCGTCATCATATGTCACACCTTTGACATACGCAATTTGACCGAAAGCGCTGAAATCGCTTTTCAAATCGGCAAGCCCTTTCTCTACTGCGTCTACCCGGCTTGTCAGGTCGTCGATGTCGTCATCGTAGTCCTTACAACCCGTAAATGTAACCGTAGCGAGCGCAAAGGCTCCGAACAGAATTGCATTTAGATACTTTTTGTTCATAATAGATAAAACTTTAAATTTATAAATTTAAAAAATAAATAATTGATTAGTCTTTCTCTTTACTTTATTTGTGGCTTGGGAGGCAACCCTTGTCCTCCCGATATGCCGGCATCAGTCTGTTTGTTTTCTGTTTTTCTTTCCTTTCATTTATTGTGTTCATGTTTTCAATCATATATTGCAGGGGCGTGATTCGCTCCATTTTCTTAAACGAGGCATAGAACGCGCTCTTGGACGCGAAACCGCACATCGAAGGCATACGGCATACCTTGTCCTGACACTCCTTCAACAAAGTCTTGGCATACTGTATCCGATACCAATTGACCAAATATTTCAAGTTACACCCGAAACCCTCATTGATGGCATTCGACAAATAGGTAGTATTCGTGCCGACTATTGAACTAAACTTGGTCAAGGAGAGCGTTGAATCCAGATATACCTTATTTATATTCAGATGGTACAGGACTTTCTTGCATAGAGCATACTTCTGCCTTTCTTCAGAAATAGCGGCAAGGGCCCTCTCCCACGTTTCAAAGGTATGGTGCGTTTGGTTCATCGCTTAATAATTAATCAGGAACTTTTCGTTTTTAGTGGCAAAAATATCGGTTTTGTTCTCATCTGACAATATTTTATAGGAAAAATAAGGAATAGGAAAGTAAAATTTTTAAGAAACGGGAACGTTTCGGCGCTTCATCTGCTGTTTATTCCTACGCGCGCGTGGATTGGCGGGCGATTTGTTTGCGTATATCAGGAAATTTCGTGAATATTGCATGGAATTTTCATCAACATTTTAAGATAAAGTCAGAGAAGTATGGTCTTGAATTATATTTGGATTGCTTTCTTTTTGGTCGCTTTTGTCATAGCGCTGGTTAAATTGCTGTTTATGGGAGATTTGGAAGTCTTTCCTGCCATCGTGAATTCCACTTTCAGTTCCGCCGAGACCGCTTTTACCATCTCTTTGGGGCTCACCGGGGTGCTTTCGCTGTGGCTGGGCATCCTGCGTATAGGGGAGAGAGGAGGCGTGACAGCTCTTTTCGCAAGGTTGCTGAGCCCGGTGTTCGGCCGCTTGTTTCCGGATATTCCCAAGGGACATCCGGTGACGGGGACTATCTTTATGAATATGGCTGCCAATATGCTGGGACTGGATAATGCCGCTACTCCCATGGGATTGAAAGCCATGGAGCAGTTGCAGGAATTGAATCCGAGAAAAGAGACGGCGACCAATCCGATGATTATGTTTTTGGTACTCAATACTTCAGGTCTGACGCTGATACCTGTCAGCATTATGGTCTATCGGGCACAATTGGGCGCGGCGCAGCCAACGGATATTTTTATGCCGATATTGCTGGCTACCTTCTTTTCTACTTTGGCGGGTATTGTGGCGGTGAGTCTTTATCAGCGTATCAACTTGTTTCATAGGGCCCTGTTGCTTGCTTTGGGAGGGATGAGCCTGTTGGTGGCGGGCATCATCTGGTTTTTCCATTCGCTCTCCCGTACGCGGATGGACACCGTATCCGCTTTGGTGGCCAATATTTTGCTGTTCGGGATTGTCATAGGGTTTATCCTGGCGGGGATACGCAAACGGGTAAACGTGTATGAGGCCTTTATAGAAGGGGCTAAGGAAGGCTTTCAGACGGCAGTCCGGATTATTCCTTATCTGGTCGCTATCTTGGTGGCCATCGGGGTCTTTCGGGCTTCCGGCGCCATGGATATGATGATTGGAGGAGTGGAGCGGCTGGTGGCTTGGTGCGGGGGGAATACGGACTTTGTGGGGGCGTTGCCGACCGCGCTGATGAAACCGCTGAGCGGAAGCGGCGCGCGCGGTTTGATGGTGGATGCCATGACCACTTACGGCGCTGATTCCTTTGTGGGCCGTTTGGCCTGTATCTTTCAAGGGTCTACGGATACGACTTTTTACATCCTTGCGGTGTACTTTGGAAGTGTAGGAATCAGGCAGACACGCCATGCGGTACCGTGCGGGCTGTTAGCCGATTTGTCCGGGATGGTTGCGGCTGTCTTTATCGGTTATCTCTTTTTCGGGTGAGTGATCCGCCGCAAGGCTTTGTTTTCAGCCGCTTCCATGATTTCCCGTTCACCGGGACCTTTATCGTCGATACCGCACAGGTGTAGGATTCCGTGGATGATAACACGGCGCAACTCTTCATCGTAGGAGGCGCCTGCTTGTTCGGCGTTGGTGCGTACGGTGTCGAGACTGATGAAAAGGTCTCCGTTGAGGCGGTCTCCTTCGCAATAGTCGAAAGTGATGATGTCGGTGTAGTAATCGTGCCGGAGATATTGTCGGTTCACTTCAAGAATTTTCTCATCGGAACAGAAGATATAGGCGATTTCACCGATTTTCTTGCCGTATGACGCGGCTACGTCCTTAATCCATGCGTTGTTTTCCCTTTTTTTGAGGCGGGGCATTCTTACACCGTCTGTCTGGTAACTTATCATCCGTTTGAGTTTTATGGGTTCAATTATGTTTTGTCTTGTTTGGGCGGGCCGCCTGTTTCTTTGTCATCAGCCCCTCGAAATCTTCTTCCTTTAAAAGTTGCAATGCCTTTTGCACACTTTCGTTTTCCCGGTTCATGATGCGATAATATTCGTTCATATCCCAAAGGTCACGGGCTACCAATGCTTTCAATTGGGTATGGATGAGGCTTTGCGAATGCTTGTATTCCTTGTCGTTGTATGTGACTCCCGCCTCTTTTCCCGCTGTAATCAGTGCGTCGGTCAGTTCTTGCGGAACAGTGAAGTGACGGTCGAAGTCTTCGAAACTCTTGTACCGGTTTTTCAGCTCATTACGGTGTTTGTCCACATAATTCAGTGTCGCCTTGAGTATGGCTCCCTTGGCTGACAGCTGCAAATGATAGTTTGAATAGCGGGTGGTGTCTACCGGGACATAGTAATCCGGCATGATGCCTCCTCCGCCGTATACCACTCGCTCGAGTCTTTTGGTGCGATATTTCAGTGAATCCGGGAAATGGATGCTGTCGGCGTTGCTCATTTCACCGCTGTTATATCGGTTTATCAGGTCTTCATTATATTTCTCGATGCTTTCGTAAGGTTTCTGTATGCAACGGCCTGTCGGGGTGTAGTAACGGGCAATGGTCAGACGTATCATGGAGCCGTCAGGCAAGTCGACGGGGCGCTGGACCAATCCCTTTCCGAATGATCGCCGGCCTACTACTATTCCTCTGTCCCAGTCCTGTACAGCTCCGGTTACGATTTCGGAAGCGGAAGCGGTATAGGAGTCAACCAGTATGATAAGACGCCCTTTCTGGAAGTTTCCTGTCCCTTGTGCATAGAACGAGTTGCGCGGGCTGCGGATTCCTTCGGTATAGACTATCAGTTCTTTCGGGCCGAGGAACTCGTTGGCCAGTTCTACGGCCGCGTTCAGATAGCCTCCTCCGTTGCCCTGCAAATCGAGAATCAAGTCTTTCATACCTTGTTTCTGGAGTTTTTTCATGGCGTCGTTGAACTCTTTGACGGTAGTTGCCCCGAAATTGTTGATACGGATATATCCGATGCCGTTCTGAATAAGGTGGGCGGCGTCTACACTGTGTACGGGAATCTTGTCACGCGTTACAGTAAAGGATAGCGGTTCGTTGATTCCCCGGCGTATGATACCCACTTTTACTTTGCTTCCTTTCGGCCCCCGCAAGCGTCGCATGATTTCATCCGTTTTCATCTTTACCCCGGCAATGGAGGAATCGTTGACGGTAATGATACGGTCACCGGCCAGAATTCCGGCTTTTTCCGAAGGTCCGTTCACTACCGGCTGAATCACCAGCAGGGTATCTTCTGCCATATTGAACTGTACGCCGATTCCTTCGAAGTTTCCCTGTAAGGGTTCATTCATCTTCTTTACTTCTTCCGGATTGGCGTATGTGGAATGTGGGTCGAGCTGTTCCAGCATTTTGATGATGGCAGTCTCGACCAGACTGTTTTCATCTACGGTGTCGACATATAAGTGGCTGATGGCGAACTCGGCGATCTGTAGCTTGCGTGCCGGTGATATCTTCTGTTGCTGAGCCACTGTCGCGATGTGGCTGATGATTGCGAATAAGCTGATGAGAAAGGTTGTTTTCTTCATATATCTGTTTGGGTTTTAGTTCTTGATTGTTTGTTTTCTTGTTCTCTTGTTCGTATGGAGTTGTCTTTTCTGTTCCCACGGGTGAATCTGAAAGAAGCTCTACGGGTATGTCCGTAACAAGGAGCCGTTTGCGTTCATTCCTGGAGAAAGGATTTAGAGCAGCTCCATTCCTTTGGGAATAAAACGGCTGATGTCCTTGCCGAAACTCAGTAACTCCCGTACGGTACTGGAACTGACACTGGTTAATTCCGGTTCTGTGAATAACAAGATGGTTTCAATACCGGCCAACTGGCGGTTGATGTCGGCTATAGTCTCTTCATATTCGAAGTCCTTTACCGTACGGATTCCCCGCACAATGAATTGTGCCTCCATGCGTTGCGCGAAGTCTATGGTCAGGTCGTCATAGGACTCCACCCGTACATGCGGGTTGTTTTCGTAAAGACGACGTGCCATCTCTACCCGTTTCTCCGTGGGGAACCATGTACGTTTGCCTTCGTTGATGCCGATGCCGATAACCAGCTCGTCCATGAAGGTGAGCGCGCGTTTTACTACTGAAAAATGTCCGATGGTAAACGGATCGAACGTTCCGGGAAAAATAGCTCTTTTCATAAGGTTTCCTCCTTTTCATCGTTGGCGGCATCTTCTTCTATCACCAGATTGTCGATGATGAAGCCTTGCCGTTCCATCGTGTTTTTCCCCATATAGAACTCGAGCAGCTCTTTTACGGCATCTGTTTTACGCAGGGTAACTTGTTCCAGGCGCATGTCTTTGCCGATGAAATGCTTGAACTCATCCGGGGATATTTCTCCCAGACCTTTGAATCGGGTAATCTCGGGGTCGGGGCTTAGTTTTTCGATGGCGGCCACACGTTCCTCATCCGTGTAGCAATAAATCGTTTCATAATCATTCTTGCTGCCTTTTTCGCCTTTTGTTCCTTTCATTTTCTTCTTCCGGTTGCGTACTCGGAACAAAGGGGTTTGCAGGATATATACGTGTCCTTTCTTGATAAGGTCAGGAAAAAACTGAAGGAAAAAGGTAATCATCAGCAGACGGATGTGCATGCCGTCCACATCCGCGTCTGTCGCTACGATTACTTTATTGTAACGCAGGCCGTCCAGTCCGTCTTCAATGTTGAGAGCCGCCTGCAACAGGTTGAATTCCTCATTCTCGTAAACTACTTTTTTGGTCAGCCCGTAAGAATTGAGAGGCTTTCCACGCAGACTGAATACGGCTTGTGTGTTCACGTCCCTGCTTTTGGTGATGGAACCGCTGGCGGAGTCTCCCTCGGTAATGAAAATACTGCTTGCTTCCAGATTCTCCCCTTTCGTGTCGTTGAGATGGATGCGGCAGTCGCGCAGCTTACGGTTGTGCAGGTTTGCTTTTTTTGCCCGTTCGCGAGCCAGTTTGGTCACGCCTGCGATGGCTTTGCGCTCTTTCTCCGACTCCTGGATTTTTTGCAACATGACTTCGGCGATGTCCGTATTCTTATGCAGGTAATTGTCGACCTCGGTTTTGATGAAATCACCCACGAACTTATTCAGGTTCGGACCATTAGGTGCCATTTTGGTAGAACCCAACTTTACTTTAGTCTGGCTTTCGAACACCGGTTCCTCCACGTTGATGGCTATAGCCGCCACCATACCGTTACGGATGTCGGCATAGTCGAGATTTTTATTGAAAAATTCCTTGATAGTGCGTGCTATATGCTCTTTGAAGGCACTCTGGTGCGTACCGCCTTGTGTGGTATGCTGGCCGTTGACAAACGAATGATACTCTTCGCCATACTGTCCGGTATGCGTGAAAGCGATTTCAATGTCCTCGCCTTTCAGATGAATGATGGGATAGATGCTGGTTGCCGTCATCGTATCGTTGAGCATGTCTACCAAACCGTTGCGTGAGAGAATGCGTTGTCCGTTATAGATGATGGACAATCCTGTGTTCAGGTAGGTATAGTTGCGCAACATGGTTTCGATGAACTCGTTATGGAAACTGTAGTTCTCGAAAAGTACGGAATCCGGTTCGAAGGAGATATACGTTCCGTTCTCTTCGTCCGTGTTCCGGGTTTCATCCTTTAACAGCACTCCTTTCTCGAAAATGGCTTCACGCACTTTGCCCTCCCGATAACTGCGTACCTCGAAATGGGAGCTCAACGCATTGACGGCTTTTACACCCACACCGTTCAGTCCCACGCTTTTCTTGAAAGCCTTACTGTCGTACTTCCCACCTGTATTCAGTACGCTGACAGCCTCTATCAGTTTGCCCTGCGGAATGCCTCGTCCATAGTCCCGCACATTGATACGCAGGTTTTCCTCCACGTTGATTTCAATTTTCTTACCGGCCTGCATCTTGAATTCATCAATGCTGTTGTCGATGACTTCTTTCAAAAGCACGTAGATACCATCTTCGGCGTAACTTCCGTCTCCCAGTTTTCCTATATACATTCCCGGGCGGGTACGCACATGTTCCATATCGCTCAGATGGCGGATATTCTCGTCGGTATAGCTTACCGCAGGTTCTATGGGCAGTTCGTTCTCTTCCATGGTTTTATGAGTTTAAGGCTTTTCTTTATTTCGTTATTGTTTTTCTGTATGCCCTACGGCGTTTGTGCTGGGTGGTTTCAAAATATTCCCATTGTGCCTGAACCTTGTTATTGCTTTCCAGTTCGGGATTGCTTTCGGCAAATTTGAATCCGATTTGATTATAGACAGGAATCAAATCGGCGAACAGCATGGCGTTTATTCCTTTGCTTTGGTATTCGGGTTTCACGCCAACTAACAACAGGTCGAGCGTTTCCGGCTTCTTTAGGAAAAGTGCCTTGGCCAGATGATACCATCCGAAGGGCAACATTTTTCCTTTTGCTTTTTGTAGGGCCACCGAGAGGGAAGGCATGGAGATTCCTACGGCTATCAGCTCATCGTGTTCATCTTCGATGAGCGTTACCATCCGTAAATCCAAGATAGGAAGATACATTTTAACGTATTGCCTGATTTGTGCTTCCGTCATTCGGGAATAGCCGTAAAGTGGAGCATAACATTCGTTTATCAGTGCGAAAATCCGTTGTCCGTATCCTTTCTCGTTGATTTCCTTCATTCCTTTCAGCTTCTTTACATGCAGGTTATATTTGCGGCTTATCAGGTCAGCGATACGTTGCATTTTGTCCGGTACGGCAGCCGGCACTTTGATTTTGAATTCTATCCAGTCCGCATCTTTCTCGAATCCCAGTTTCTCCATGTGCGAAGGATAGTACGGATGGTTGTAAATGGTAGCCATGGTACTAAGCTGGTCGAATCCCGCTATCAGCATACCTTCCGCATCCATATCCGTGAAACCAAGCGGTCCCTGTATGGTATGCATGCCCTTTGCTTTTCCCCACTCTTCCACAGCCTGAATCAGAGCCTTGGAAACTTCCAGGTCGTCAATGAAATCAATCCATCCAAAACGAACTTCCTTTTTGTTCCACGTTTCGTTGGCCCGGTGATTGATGATGGCGGCTATGCGCCCTACCAGCTGTTTCTGCTTGTATGCAAGGAAAAATTCCGCTTCGCAGAATTCAAAAGCCGCGTTCTTTTTGGGATTGAATGTATTCAGCATATCGTCGTATAAGTCTGGCACTGAATACGGATTCTTCTTGTATAAAAGATAGTTGAAGCGTATGAACTTCTTTAGTTCTTGTTTTGTCGAAACTCGTTTTATGGTTATGGTCATCGGATATGATTCGTTACAAATGAATGTGCAAAGATAATCATTCTTCTTCGTTTGCAAGTGGATATGGAGGTTAAAAAGTGGTTCCGGTCTTGGTCATGCCGATAAAAGCGGAATGCCGGCGGCTCGATTCCCGATGGGGAAGCGGCGGCCTGTATCATTGCCCTTCCTGCATTGGGCAAAGATGGTCAGTTGGCAAGACTGTTCAGGAATTCTATGGAATATTTTGCCGCTTTGGTAAAAGCGATGTTTTGCCCGGGCACGGTGATAAACAGGTGTACTGCCGACGGAAACTCTATCCGTTCCGCGTTTATGCCCAGTGATGTGAGCCGTTCGATGAATTCTTTTCCCTGACAAGCCAGGATGTCACGTCCCGCTGCAATAAGCAGAGTACGTGGCAACTGTCTCAGTACTTCATCTGTGGCGAGCAGGGGAGATATTTCCGGATTCCGTGCCGAACCCGTCGGGATATAACTGTGGTTGAAGCTTTCCATCAAGTCACCGTCAAGTCCGAATCCTTTTCCGTATTGCTGCCACGAGAGAGAATGATCGTTCCATGCTTTTACTACCGGATAAAACAGTAGCATTCCTGATACATCCCCTTTCTTCAGTCTCAGAGCCGAAGAGATGGCCAGGTTGCCGCCGGAACTGTCACCACCTACGGCAATCCGTTTAACTGAGCAGCCCCATTTTTCCGCATGTTCTATGGCAAATCTTATCGCCTTTTCGCAGTCGTCAAGTGGACTGGGGTAAGGATGTTCGGGAGCCAGACGGTAGTCAACCGCCAGTACGCTTATGCCTCCTGAGGAGCAGACTTCGCCGCAAAATCGTGCGCAACTGTTCAGGCCGCCAATGGTCCATCCTCCGCCATGCAGGTAGACTAACAGTGGTTTGTTATGGCTGGGGTTCCCGGTATGGGTATAGAGCCGCATGTTTTCGGCCGGCACGGTCACCTTGATGTCTTGGGGATAGGAAGGCTTGCCGTTTCGTGCGTTTCGTACGGCTTCCAGTTCTTGTGTGTTACCGGATATGGCGGCAAGGATAGCGTCCCGTTGCCGGGGCTGTAAATCGGGGCTCATTTGTGTGATGAAAGAGTCCGCCTCTTTTTTCATGATTGAATCGTTGGCTTCGTCCATGGGAAGTGTTCTCATGAGGTATGGAAGATCACGGCCATAGCATATAAAGGTAGAATAGGTATACGACTACCAGCAGGCTGCCTTCCAGCCGGTTGATGGTTTGTTTCTTATAGAAGAAGCCAAAAATCCACAGTAACGCCGATGCGCCGATTAGAGTATATAAGTCGAAGTTCGTGATTCCCTGTATCTTCATCGGACGGATGCTTGCACTGGTCCCCAATACAAAGAACACGTTGAAAAGGTTGCTGCCGATTGCGTTGCCGATGGCTATCCCTTGGTTATTTTTCAGGGCTGCGGTAATGGATGTGGCCAGCTCTGGCAAGGAGGTTCCTCCCGCTACCAGGGTGAGTCCGATAACCGATTCGCTTACCCCCCAGGCGCGTGCCATACCTGATGCTCCCTCTACGAAGAATTTTCCCCCTGCTATCAAACCGGCCAGTCCAAGCAGGATAAACAGAGATGCCTTCCATAAGGGCAATATCTTGATGGGTGTTTCTTCTGCCCGCGCTTCAGGATGATGCGCGATAGCAAACGTATAGCTCAGGAAAATAAGAAAAAAACACAGCAATAGCAACCCGTCTGACCTGCTGATGCCATTGGACGCGGATTCGCTTCCTAACAGCTGATCGTTGGCACAGATGAAAAGGATGAGGGAAGCCAATAACGTAAAGGGAATCTCCTTGTTTAAAGTTCCTTTTCCTATAAAGATCGGGGATATGATAGCGGTACACCCTACGATAGCGAGTGTGTTGAAAAGATTGCTTCCCACCACGTTGCCGATGGACAGGTCGGAACTTCCTTGAAGGGCGGACAATAAACTGATGATGAACTCCGGCATGGAGGTTCCGAAAGCGACGATGGTGAGGCCGATAACCAAATTCGAAAGATGAAAGCGCTTGGCTGTGGAAGCGGCGCCGTCGGTCAATGCGTTGGCGCCCCATAAGATGGCGGCCAGCCCGCCGATAAGATATAGCGTATGGATAATCATGACTTGATGGTTTTGTTTATTGGCAGGCAAAGTTAGACATAAATCCCGGAATTTCTTCACCGGCAGAATAAAGAATTCGTTTTTTCTTCAAAGTAAGCCGTCTTACGGTAATTCGCCGGTATATAATTTGCGAATATCTTTTAGGATTGAATGAAAAAGACCGTCCCGGTAAGTGGTGGAACGGTCTGTTCTGGCTGTGCAGGATGGGTGTTGTGCGCTTATGCGTTCCTTTTCCTGTTCTTCCAGAGTTTGGTCATGTCCTCCAGTGTCTTGCCCTTTGTCTCCGGTACCAGCTTCCATACAAACAGGGCCGCCGCGATACAGATAAAACCATAAAGGGCATAAGCGAACATGTGCCCGAACTTCTCGCCCATGTCACCCACGCTCATGTTGAACATCGGGACGAACGTGGATGAAACGATGAAGTTGAATATCCATTGGAATGCCACGGCAATGGCTACGGCCGCTCCGCGGATGGTGTTCGGGAATATCTCAGCGATCAATACCCAGCAGATGGGGCCCCAGCTGAACATGAATGAGGCGCTGTATACCATGATGCTGATGACGGACAGCATGGGTGGAAGCCCCGTCACGACGTTGCAGAGCGCCACGCCGAAAGCTCCTGCGGCCATGCCTATGGAGCCGGAGACAAGCAACGGCTTGCGCCCCCACTTTTCCACCGTGAAGACTGCCAACAGTGTGAAAAGAATGTTGATGATGCCCATGATGACGGTTTGTACCATCGGGTTGCCCATACCCATGGATTCAAATATGCGCGGGGCGAAGTAGAGCACCGCATTGATGCCTACGGCTTGCTGGAACACACTCAGCATGATGCCGATAAAGATAACCATCCAGCCGTAAGTGAAAAGGCGTTCGGTCTTTTCTGTGGCTGTGGCCTTGATGTCGGCCAAGATATGCCTTGCTTTTGCGAGTCCGTTGATGCGGCTCAATACAAAAAGGGCGCGGTCGTCATTTCCGCTCATGACCAAATAGCGGGGCGTTTCGGGTACAAGCAATACCAATAGGGCAAACAGGCCTGCCGGTACGGCCTCGCTTACAAACATCAGCCTCCAGCCGGTTTCTATTGTCCATGCGGCGGCTTCGGGATTCAGTATCTGATTCATGCCTTCCACCGCTTTGACAACAGGATTGGCGTGGTCGCCCAAAATGAGGAAATTGACGAAATAGACCACCAACTGGCCGAAGATGATGGCAAACTGGTTCCATGACACCAACGTCCCGCGGATGTTGCTCGGCGCAATCTCGGCAATGTACATGGGGCAGATGGCGGACGCCAGTCCTACTCCCACACCGCCCAATACGCGGTAGAGGTTGAAAGCGACCAGCAATGAGTAGGAGGGATGTCCCGACTCGAAAAAGAGGAACTCGGGGTAATAGGAGCCTAAGGCCGATAGGAAAAAGAGAATGCCGGCCACAAAAAGTGACTTCTTGCGCCCCAAGTTGGATGCCAGGAATCCTGAAAGCGCGCTGCCCAGAATGCAGCCTATCAGCGCGCTGGAGGAGGTGATGCCGTGAAGGGTGTCGGTATAAGCAAAGTCGGAGGCTCCCATGAAGAATGCCTGAAGACCTTTCTCCGCGCCCGAAATCACCGCGGTGTCATAACCGAAAAGTAGTCCGCCGATGACAGCCACCAGCACGATGGAAAAAAGATACGTTTTACTGCCTTGTTCTGTGTAATTCATACGATTTGTTAATGGGTTAAATGGTTTGTAAATGAAATGCTTATTCTATTCCTTTCCGGGTGATGTCTTCCACGAGGCTGTTCAGATAGACTTCCAGATAAGTATATCCGGTTTCCGGGCCGGCTGTGTGGTTGCCGTCGGCTGCGTCATGGGGATTCAGCCCCTGCGCCGTTTCCCAGAGGTCGGGCATGCCATCGCCGTCGGAATCCTTGAGCGACTCCGGGGAGACGTTCCCGGAGCGGAGCGCCGGCCACGGGGCGGTGCCTGTGCGGTCGGCTCCTTGGGGCAGGATGTCGTAGGGAGTGTCAATCAGTCCCGGGTGTCGCGGGGCGTCCGGTGTCACGCTGCCTATGCAGGAGGCCGTCCCCTCCAGCGTCTCCCGGGCGATGCGGAGGTCTATCTCGTCGCGTGTTTTGGAACATCCGGCGTAGGCTGTCACCAGCCGATAAGCTTCCCCGGCGCTGTGGGTGGTCACCACATCGGTCTCCAGCGGTTGTTCCAGACGTATCTCCTTCTTCACTTGCGGGGTGAAAGTCCCGTCGCACGAGGCGTTGTCAATCTGTGCGTAGATGCCTTTCGTCCAGTTGTCCCGGGTCACTTCCGGATACCCTTCCACTACGTTGCCGTCTACATAAAAGCGTCCCCACACGTGTTCCATGGGTTTCCAGCGGTTCGGTTGTCCGTTGCGCCCGGTACAGTAAGCCGTGGTGCGTATGCCTAAGGCGGCGATACGGTAGCTGATGTTCCCCGTCTGGGGTGTGGCCGGCCCCGGTTTGTAATAGTTGTTCACGATGTTCACCTTCATGCCTTCTCCGCCATAGCAGCCGTTGCTGGCCCAGTTGTAGATGACATTGTTCCGCATGTCCACATATTCCCTGTCCTGTGTGTACACCCGCGGGCCGAGGCGTGGGGTGCGGCTTTCGTGATGAGCCAGCAGGTTGTGGTGATAAGAAGCGTGGTCGCCCCCGAAGATGGCTCCGTATCCGTGGCTTCCCTTTCCGTGTCCGGCCGTACGCAGGCTTTCGCTGATCAGGCACCATTGTACGGTGGTGTTTTCGTTGCCGTAGAGGGTGCACGTCTCGTCCACCGACCAGCTGATGGAGCAGTGGTCGATGATGATGTTCCGGTGGTCCGAGCCTCCCAGTCCGTCGGGTTCGCCTCCGTGGCGGTTTCCCACCCGGAAACGCAGATACCGGACAATCAGGTTGTCGGCGTTCAGTGTCACCGGATAGTCGGCGATGCAGATACCCTGTCCCGGTGCCGTCTGTCCGGCTAATGTCAGGTCGCCGTTGGTTACACGCAACGGTTTCTTCAGGAAGATGGTGCCCGCCACGTCGAATACGACCGTGCGCGGCCCTTCCTGCATGACGGCATGGCGCAGCGTCCCCGGTTGCGTGCCGTCTTCAAGTGTGGTGACATGGTATACTTTTCCGTTTCGTCCTCCGGTGGCGTACCGTCCGAAACCTTCCGCTCCGGGAAAAGCGACAGTCTTCGGAGGCTGGGCCATTGCCGGGCAAGTGACTCCTCCTATAAGCAGAAGGAGCAAGATTTTTAGTGTCCGCATAGTTGTATAGGTTTTTTCAAATGCAAAAATAGCAATTCATTTGGGAAATCGCTTGCATGAATGGCATATTCTGTCATATAAAATGAGTCTGCCTTGCCTCACAGCAAAACAGACTCTGACTTACTATTTAACACGAGTCTTTTTTAAGTCGTTCTTTTCGCCAATCTGTCCGATTGGCTTGTATGGGGCTTTAAGGCTGTGCCGCAGCTCCGTTGCGCCATCTTGGGTCACCGATGCCTTTGGTGTAGATGGCGGAGTTCAGCACTTTGCTTGTCTGGTTGTAATACAGGTTCACCCCGTGTTCATCTCCGCTGCCGTCCAACGCGTCCGCACGGTGCATGTATTGGTCGCTTTGTGAGGTGGCTTTGTGAGGCGGGTTCGGGCTGACCATCAGCTCAAGAGGCGAGATGTCATCCGCAATCACCTCCAGACTACCGTTCAAAGTGGCGGATCCATTGTTAACCAAAGTCCCGAAATTGTTTTTGGTAGCCGTCCAGGCATTTGTACTGAATATCTGACCGCTTGTCAGGTTTGTGTTAGTCGAATAGTTGTCGCTGAAATTCAACGTGACGTGGGCGGAAGTTCCGTCAGGCAGCGTCATGGTTTTACGTATATCCGCACCGGACATGACCATGCTACGTGCATCGCCGTCCTGTTTGGTGAGGATAATCAGGTTCTTTTTCACATTGAACTCGCTTCCGTCGGGAAGATTACGCATGGCGAAGATATTTCCGGCCGCACGGGTGTTCCAGTTGACCAGCGTATTGTTCTCGAAGGTGATTTTCCATGGACCGCTTTCCCAGTTCGCCTGTTTGGTCTCGTTGAAGAAAGCCGGGAACGGAGAGTCGTAGAATGTGTTGTTACGTACCACGAAATCTTTGTAAAGGTTGGTCTTGGCATTGTTTCCCGAACCGGCGATCCAAGGATAGCCTCCCGCTCCATTGCTGTAATAACCGCAATTGAAGAACTGACAGTCCTCAATCAATACGTGATCCCATATTTTGTAGTTCGGTCCCTGTTCGCGGATGAAGCCGCGGACCATGTGGCTGAATGTACAGTTCTTGATGATGAATTGTTCGAGATGCACCGCCATACCGTCAGAGTACATGTTGATGAAGTAATTTCCGGTGGTCCCTCCTAATCCTGCCTGATTGTCTCCGTAAGTGCGCGCCATCGGACAATCGAAGTCGATGTCGTAGAATTCCAGCATTTTCATGTAGATTTCGCCGCCTTCACCCGCCTGCGGTGAACGCCCGAACATCAGGTTCATTGATTCCACGTCTGTACCTACAGTGCGCATACCGCCCAGCAATACTTTAGCGCGTTTGCCCGCCGCCACGTCTTCCGGATTGGTGCGGAGCACGAACCCTTTACAAGTGGTCAGGTTGTTGAACATGCAGTAGGTTTTTCCTCCTTCCAGATAGAAAGTCTGTCCTTCGGCCAGATCCACGTCCGAAATGAAGTCGGTCAGGATAAGGTCGATACGTTTGGCGTTGTATTTCACGGCCGCGTCGTGCTGTTCCATGGCAAGCTGGTAAGCTTCCGGGGTTTCGAATTGGTCGCTTGTCGGTGCGGATAAGTCGTGAGGAATGAGGATCGGGTCCCCCGGCTCACCGTCCGAACGGGCGGAATAAGTGTTATAGTATGCGTCCCATTTTACTTTCACGTTCTCGTTGCGTACATTGATGACGTATACCGAGTTTTTCTGCAAACCGTCGATTTCCACATAGCCTCTTTCGAAGTCCTCCTCCGTCAGTCTGTATTTTCTCCATTTGTCGTTGATGGTAGATTGCGGATTGTTCGGTGAGGGTTCCACCTCAAGCCATTGGTAGACGAATTGGTTTCCGTTCATTTCAAACCGTTCGCGGTAAATCCGCTGGTCATCTTCCGATACGCCGTTGGATACGACATCGAAATCTCTGTTCAGCATGACCCGCATGGTGGTTTCAGTCGTTTGGGAACCGTCCACGTACACACAGAACGGTGTGGCATAGCGGTTGGCGGTGGTGATGCCCAACCATTCGGCCCATTGGCGTCCGTCACCGTGACCGTACCATTTGGAGGCGTGCGAGAAGTCGGTCACGTTGTTGTCCTTTTTCGAGAGCACTCGGATGGCGAACCGGAAATCGGTGGAGTATTGCTGGTCTTTAATTACCAAGTCAAGTTTGTCAGGCCCGACGATGGTGTCCAGCAACAAGAGCCCGTTGTCAGCGGTGGTACCCCACGCCTCGGCGCCTCCGGTCACGTTGGGGGCGATAGCCTGGCGTATCTGGTAACCGGCGCAATCTTTCACACCATACCAATAGAGGTGGATGTCGTTGCCGTTAGGTCCTTCGTTTTTGCAGTTGTAAGGGTAGTCGTCTCCTTTGCCTCGATTGTTGTCGCAGATGAACATCGTCATCCACGAGCGGTCCAAGTCTGTTCCGGCCTTGTTGTCATCGTCCGAGCATGAGCCGAACGAAAGACCGGATAACCCTATTAATGTGTATAAAAGATATTTTTTCATTCTTCTGTCCTTTTTTGTTATTTATAACCGTAATAGTTCTTGTACGCACCTGCGGAGCGTTGAATGGCCGAGTTGGGGATAGGCAGGATGTAGCGTACGGGAGGCAAGTCGGAGGCTTCGGGTACAACCCTGCCGTCCAAAAGCGTTTCCGCACCGTCCTTTATCAGCATGATGTTTTCCTGCTCATTGTGGCGGATATAACCGTAGAAAGAGTATTTGCACTGGTTGGTCGGTTTGCCGTCGCTGCTCCATTGATAGAAAGAGGCTTCCTTCCATTCGGCTCCTTCGATGGCCGTCCAGGCATTGGCCGGTTTGGGACATGCCTCATAGGGATTGTAAATGTAGAGGATATCCAAAGTCTTGTTCGGATAAGGGTATCCGTAAACTTCATCCGGTGTCACTTTCCATTCGGCTGTTTGCGGAAGCACATGATAATACATGCTTTCCGGCAAATTGTTCAGATATTCACTTCCGTCGTGTTCCATCACATCATCTTCGAAGGGACACGCCATACCGCCCGCATTGGTCATGGCGGCGGAGAGGTAACGCATGAAGCTGTATATCACCTCCCGTCCGTAAAGGTTGTTGCGGACAAGGTCGCGCCAGCGCATGTTTTCGCCTGCGAATTCCCATTTGCGCTCATCAAGCACCGCTTCCAAGAAGTCCTTTTTGGAAGCAGTGGCTTTCGCCATGAACTCGTTGACAGCGGAGGCATCGTCGAAAGCGCGCGCATGTACCGCACGGAGTGAATTCTGCGCTTCGGTGGTAGGCCCTTCGAGCTCGTTGATGGCTTCAGCGTTCATCAATAGGACATCCGCATAGCGCATGTATGGGAAATTGATACCGGTGCTTCCGGAACTTGTGTTGGTGAATTGTCCGGCGTTGGCCCACAGTTTCGACCATTTGTTGTTGTGCACGGTGTAATCGGCGCGAATCAGGCAGGAATCCTGTGTGATGTTGCCTGCTCCGTTGCCGTAGTACCAAAGGCCATTGATGAATTCGCGGCGTTTGTCCCGCTCGTCGAACAGGTAGCGATAGAACGCACTCAGGCGAGTACCTCCATTCGAGGCTCCCCAAACATTCTTTCCCAAAGTCACTCCTTCGTTGGCGGTAGAGGTGGGACCTTGCGCATAACCGGTGTTTCCGGTAGACTCCTTGGCGAACGGTATCTCAAAGATGGGGTCTCCTCCGCTGATTAATTCGAAATTGCTTTCTTTGGTAAATACATCCGCATAAGAGGTACCACCTAACGAGTGAACTCCGGAAGTGATTACTTTTTCCGTGTATTCTTTGGCGATACGGTAATACTCCTGATAGTTGTCCGGACGCTTCATCTCGCCATAACTGTTGGGATTCTCTTTGTTCGGATAGAGGGAATAACCTCCGGCCGTCAGGGCAATACGGGCTATCAGTGCCCAAGCGAACTCTTGTGAGGCGCGCTCAACCGTCGTGTTGGCCGAGGAACTCATTTTCGGGGCTATGTCTTCCAAATCCTTAATCAGTTCGTCCTGTATCTCTTTGCGGTCCATGATGGGAATCACATAATCGTCACCCAGTTGCGCCGCGTTTTTGAAAGTGAAAGGCACATCTCCGAACATTACCACCAAGTCGTGATAGACCATGGCGCGTAAACACTTGGCTTCGCCCACCATCTGCATGATTTCGCTGTCGCTCTCATTATAAAGCGGTCCGTTTTCTACTCCGTAGATAAAACGGTTGGCATCTTCGATGGCTTTGTAGGAAGCTTGCCAGTATTTGTCGATTTCTCCTCCTTGGGCATCACAGTCGAAGCGGGCGTAGCTGTTATGGGTGGCCATGTTGCCGGTATAAGTCTTCATGTCCACATCGCTGTTGAAGATAAAGGTACTTTGGTAATTGTTACCGTAGAGATCGTTTACCAAGATAGAGGCATACACTCCGTTGAGCGCACGGTTTATCTCTGATTTCTGGCTATATACGAACTCTTCACTATAGCTTGACGGAGACTCCACATCGAGATAGTCGTTGCACGATGCGAGAGCTATGGAGGCCAAGCCTGTCAGGAAAATATTCTTAAGTTTCATGTTCATATCTGTTTTTTAGAATGTAATATTGGTACCAATCACGAAACTGCGGCTACGTGGGTAGCGGTTGTAATCCATGCCGCAAGTCAAGCCTGTCTGGATATCCACTTCGGGGTCGTAGCCGGAATAACCTGTCAGGATGAACAGGTTGGAAGTGGACAGGTAGAAACGGGCTTTGGAGATACCCCATTTGGAAGTCAGTCCGGAAGGCAATGTGTAACCTATTGTCAAATCCTGACAACGCAAGAACGAGCCGTCTTCGATGAAGTAAGAGTGAGTAATCTTTTGGGTCACATCGGTCGGGTTCCATAACGTGCGGCCTGCATTCAGCTCACGGTACATATCGACAGAACCGTCGATAAAGTAGCATTTATACATACATTCTCCGTCTCCGTCGCGGGTATAGCGCCATCCGTTTTCCGCAAAGGTGGAGAGAACGTTATGGAACTTGTTCTTGTTATCTTCCGAGGAAGAGAGCTGATAGGCTGTGGCGTTGTTTACATCGAAATCGAGCATGAAATTGAAGTTCATGGCGAAGTCGAAGTTTTTCCATTGTCCGCTGAAGCCGAATCCGCCCTGTACTTTCGGGTTGGTGTTACCAATCACTACGCGGTCGTCTTCGGTAATGTATCCGTCCGGTTTTCCTTCCGGGCCGCTGATATCTTTGAATTTGATTTTTCCGGGAAGCGTGGCAATACCTGAATTGGAATCACCTGAAACCAGATTTATGACTGTTTTGGGATGTTCCACTCCGTTGGCATCTACCAGCGGGGCATCTTTCGATGTTCCGTTTTCCGCAGCGGTAGAACCCCATGGCAAGGCCTGAAGGTTGTTTGTCGGATCGAAATAGAACTCATCCATGGAATAAAGTCCGTCGTAAACAAATCCGTAAATCAAGCCAACCTGGTCGCCCACTTTCAGGCAGTAGTCGTTGTAGCTGGACTTCCAGCGGTCGTTCTGATCCCAGAGAATATTATCCGTACCGTTCAGTTTGTCTACTTTCATTTTGTTCATTCCCAAAGAGAAGTTTCCTGACAATACATAGTCTTTTCCGCGTAGGATGTCTCCCGATATGGTTAGCTCAAATCCCTTGTTGGTTACTTGCCCGATGTTTTGCATCTGGCTTATGTAACCGGTGGATGACGGAATGTCCGATTTGTAAAGCAAATCCTTGGTCGTGTTCCAGTAGACTTCCGGAGTGACGGTGAGGCGTCCGCCAAAAAGTGATAAGTCGACAGCCAAGTTACGTGTTAAAGTAGTCTCCCATTTAATGTCACGGTTGGCGAATCTATTGCCGCCAAGGTTTCCATACCATTGTTCTCCGAATTGGGTGGCTTCGCCGAAGCCCGGGCCACCGGTGGAATTTACGGAATACAAATAGCGCCACATATCGTTGTCTATACGGTTGTTACCGGCCATACCAATTGCGGCGCGGAGTTTCAGCTGGTCAATCCAGTCGATATCGCTCATAAACGGTTCCTTTGAAATGACCCAGGCACCGGATACAGACGGGAAGTAGCCCCACTGGTTACCTGGAGCGAATTTGGTGGAACCATCGGCACGCATGGTAGCGGAAAACAGGTATTTGTGGTCGTAGTTGTAACTTACCTGTCCGAAGAAAGAAGCTGTGCGGTCAGGCGTATCGGTGGACGTTGACGATTCTCTCGGTGTGCCGAACCCCATGTTGTTCCATGCCTGCTGAGCTTGGAACGCACGTGGAAAATATCGGTTCTCCTGAACGTTCTTTTTGCTTTGGCTGTGATAAACTTCTTGTCCGAGGAGGAGAGAGAAGTTATGAGTGTCTTTCAGTGTGAATCCGTAAGATGCCGTGTTGGTCCAGATATACTTGAAGTTATGACTTTTGTCGATTTTGGCCAGAGGCTGGGAGTTGTTTTTCTGGCCTTCCGAGGTGAGGGCACCCCAGAAGCGGTATTGGTCTTTCCATGTCAGCCCGATGGTAGCCTCTGTGCGGAGCACAAGACCTTTGATAGGTTTCCACTCCAAGGAGAGCGAATTGGTATAACTGTATTGATATTTATTCTGCTTGTTCAGCTCGATATCGCTTTTCGGATTGGTGTAAGTAAAGAGCTCTTCCTCGTCCGGGTCAGCGTATGAGGGGTCTATGTAACCGAATTCACGCAAACCGTTGGTAGGACGATAACGGAGTACGTCAATGATACCGCCGGTTCCAATGTTGTCACCTCCGGCACCTTCATCGCGGCGGAATGTGAATTTAGGATTGAAATTTAAGGTCAGGCTTTTGGAAATGTCGATGGAAGTCTTGAGATTCAAGTTCGTACGACGGACTCCGGATCCCATAATAATACCCTTATCTTCACTTTGTGTGATAGACAGGTTAAAACGCATCTTGTCGCTACCTCCGCCAATGGTTACGTTGGTGGAATAGTTGATTGGGTTTTCGCCTATCACTTCATCCTGCCAGTCGTGAGTAGGCAGTGTGCGATACAGGTCGAGATCTTGCGGGTTACCGAAGTTGGCGCGGAAGAACTTGGCGTTTGAAGAGCGGCTTCCGTTACATGCCGACCATTCGTATTGATAACGGGCGAAATCGGCCGCATTCATCAAGTCCAATTTTTTGGAAAGTTGGCTGGTGGAGAGGTGTGCGTTGAAGCTGACTTGAATTTTTCCAGCTTTGGCGGCCTTGGTGGTAACCACTACTACGCCATTACCTCCCTTTGCTCCATAGATAGCTGTGATGGAAGCGTCTTTCAATACATCAATGGAAGCGATGTCAGTGGGGGGAATATCATTGATATTATCCACCTGGAAACCATCGACGATATAGAGCGGTTCGTTGCTTTGGGTAACAGACGTACCTCCACGTACACGAATGTTGATGTCCGCGCCCGGTGCTCCATCGACTGTGGTTACCTGTACACCGGCGATTTTTCCTTGAAGAGCTACGGCTGCCGAAGTGACAGGAACCGCGGCGAGTTTGGCTCCGGATACCGAACCTACCGATCCGGTCAGGTCTTTACGGGCCTTGCTACCGTATCCGATGACTACAACTTCTTCGAGGGCCTGATTATCGTCCTCAAGGACGATTTGTAATGATTTCTGTAGGGGGGGGGTAATTTTTACCTCTTTCGTCTTCATACCGATGTATGAGATGACAATGGTCCGGCCTTTTCCGGTCAATGTAAGGGTAAAGTTACCATCCAGGTCCGTGACGGTACCGTTGGTGGTGTTGTCTTTTTCTACAATAGAGGCTCCGATAATGTCCTCTCCGTTGGAATCTTTTACATTCCCTTTTACGGTGATGCTTTGCGCATAGATTTCTGGTGGAATCATCAACAGAAATGCAAGCAGCCACAAAGCCCACTTACTTCTTCTTTTCAAATTTTCCATATAGTTTTGATTAAGATTAATATTAAAGCAAACAATCGCTTTTTTATATTTGCATTTGAATAACGGTGCAAATAAATGAAATATTTTTCAAAGAGTGAAATAATTACGGGGAAAAAAAGAGTATGACACTCCGTCTTTTTGTTGGGATAATGTATTTTCGTGAGATGATGAAAACAGGGCTTCCCCCTTTGTAATAAAGGGAAAGAGGCATGGACTTATTGTAAAAAACCTTTTTGCCACGGAATGGGAAATTTTATTTTCTTTAACGTGAGTCCGCCGGATTCAAAAATAGTGTCAGTCCAAAAAGTCTCCCAAAGTGGAGGCGTTGTCTCCACTTTTTATGTTTTCCGGCATTGGAGAAGAACCTTCCGGTTATCGGCCAGGGTGGTGGCGAAGAGGTATGTTTCTCCCCCGTCGTTTAGCTTCAGTCTCTTTCTCAGCTCACTTGCCGGGGAAGGGAAATTTCTGACGGTTAGGTTTGCCTGTTTCAATGCGGAAAGCGTTTTCAGCTCTTTTTTGCTGAAACCGTATGTTTGTTCCACTTCGAAGCGGCGTCCGGGGAAATCGGCCAAATGCCGGGAAGAGGTATAAAGGTGGCTGTTGGGGTGCAGCTTTTTCAAGCCGTATCGTTGGGCCAGACTCCGGTAACCTCCGGCTTTCATAATGGAGGCGTTGGGCTCATAGAGATACTTTTCGACGGAGCCGGTATGGGTGCAGGAGGCGTTGGCTTCCTCTTCAGGCGTGAAAATGAAGAGCTGCTTTTCGGTGGAAAGGGCACTTCGGGGGGAGGGGACGGAAGTGTCCCGTGCGTTTTGGGTACGGGGCATCAGGTTGACGCAATGCAGTCTGACTCCCTCTTCCGCCGCTTTTCCCGATAGAACCAGCAGCAACTCCTTACATTCGTTGTGGACGGACAGGATATGTACCTCCCGTGCGGAAGGCAGGTCACGCAATGCTTGGACGATGTCCAGCATGGGCGAGAGTTTGATGAGCACGGTGGAGGCTTTCTGCAACAGCAATTCTTCCAGCTCTTTTATATTGGGCTCGCAATCGGCAATGGCAACCGTCTTTCCTCCGTGTGTGTCGCGCCGTGCCGGGTCGATGAACAGGCAATCCGCTGTTTCCATCTGCCGCAGGTATTTTATCCCGTCGCCATGGTGTACGGTGATGTCTTCACGGTTCAGCAAGGCGAAGTTGTGCAGGGCGATTTCACACAGTTCTTCTTGCCGTTCGATGTATGCGGAGTGCTGGAAACGGGTGGAGAGAAAGTAACAGTCGACGCCGAAACCTCCGGTCAGATCGGCAAAGGTGACTCCGGAAACAAGCTGTGCCTTATAGCGGGCTGTGGCTTCGGAAGAGCATTGTTCCAAAGACAGGTGGCGCGGATAGAGAATGCCCGGGGTGCGGCTCCATGTAGGGAGCTTTTCCATGGCGGCTTGGTGACCCGCAATCTGGGTAAGCGCTACCGGCAGGTCTACGCCGTTTGGCTTGTTGCTTCGCAAGGCAAGGGCCCGGACATCTTCATGCAGATATTTTTCGATGAAATGGAGAGTTTCGTCAGAAAGTCTCATCTTTGTTTGTCTTTTGCGGGTTGGAGAAAAGTGTCACCTTTCTTTTTTCAGGATTCCCGGAATAATGGCCGAGAAGCGGCTTCCCTTTCCCGGTGTCTTCTTGTTCCGGAGGTCCGGCGGCAAGGAGGTGAGGTCTGCTTATTCCGTTTTGTTGGAGAGATGGACGCAGCGTCCTTGAATCCGGTAAGTCAGGTCGCCTGTCAGCTCGAAAGCGTCGAGGAATGAGTTGATGTTTTCGTAACGTTTGATGGTACCCGTGTAGGTGAGCCGCTTTAATGCCGGGTCTTCATAAATCACTTCCATGTTGTACCATCGCTCCAGCTTGGACATGATATTGTATAAAGTCTCGCCATGAAACGAGAAGATACCGTTTATCCAGCCCACATAGTCCTCTATATCTACGTTCCGCTTTTCTATGCGGTCTACCCGGACAATGGCTTGTTCCCCGGGTGTCAGCTCTTGGAATTCGTCCAATGGGGTGCTTACGCGCACTTTTCCGCGCGCCAATGTGGTGTAGCAGGCTTCGTTGCCGGGGTAAGCATCGATGTTGAAAGCCGTACCTAATACGCATACCTCTCCGTAGTGGGTGCGTACGATGAACGGGTGGACGGGGTCTTCGGCCACATCGAAGAAAGCTTCTCCCTCCAACATGACGATGCGGTGTTTCCCTTTGAAATGTACCGGATAAGTGAGCTTGCTGTCGGAATTGAGGTGTACGGTGGTGCCGTCGGAAAGCACGACCGTATTTTCACCGCCTTTCGGTATGACGAATTTGTTGTAATCGTTATTTTTTTCGTTTTTGTCAGGTTCCTGGTGAATGGGCTGTTGCTTGGCCGGTATATACGAAAGTGTCCCTTGCTTATAGTTCACTTGTATGTCCCCTTCCACTATGCTTAACTCTTGTTTTTCCACGCCAATCTGTTCTCCGTTGGCGAGTTCGAGCATGCCTTTCGCTTCGCCCGGTGTTAAAATGACCAGTTCTTTTTTCTCCTTTGCTTCGTTGCGGTTAATCATATAGAACCCTATCAGCAGCAGCATGACAGCCGCGGTGGCGGCATACCATCGGTAATGATTCCTCCTATGGTGGAGCTTCTGCGCTGCGACAGGTTGGATTTGTCGCAGGAAACGGCGGTAAGCTTTTTGGCTGTCGTAGCGTGAATAGGTTTGGAATGCCTGCTCCAATTCTCTTCCTTTGCGTAGAGTTTTTATTTCTTCATTCAAGCGTGGGTGTTGTTTCAATAATTGATGGGCCTGAAGCGATTCATCGCCGGTTGCTTCCTTGGTCAATTGTTTTGTCAGTAATTCGGCGTCTTCATGTATGTGGAATAAATGTCTCATGGTGTTCTTTTAATGTTTCTACTATTATTATATATAAGGTATGAAAAAGGGTGACAAGGAAAACGTTTTTTTTAAAATATTGCGGTATAGGTTGTCTTAATTTATGGCACAGAAACACTAATTAAGAAATCCTCCTCCCCATGAAAGAATAAGCAATGCTATGCCATAAGCTTTGTTTTCTAACCTTTTACGCAGAAACTTGAAGCTCCGGCTGCGTTGTGTCTTGACGGTGTTCATGCTTACCCCTAAACAATTGGCAATCTCCTCCCACGAGTATCCCTCGATGCGTAGCAGAAGGATACGGCGTTGTTCAGATGGCAGTTCTTCGATGCAGGTATAGAGTTGCCGTATGGTTTCTTCCTTTACGGCTAAGGTGTAGAACCTTTCTTCTTCCTCCTCCTCTTCTTCTTTGCTTTTTTGCCGTATGGTTTCCAAAATGGCATCGTGCAGCTGATGATTGCGGATGTAGAGCAAGGCATTGTTGTAGCAGGCGCGATAGAGATAGTTTGTCAGTTCTTTGATGTCGGTAAAGAGACGGTTCCCTTCCCAAATGGCGATGTATATGTCCTGTACCAAATCCTCTACATCCTCTTGTTGCTTGAGTATGTTGGCTACAAATGAACATAAGGCCGTATAATAGTGGTTGTAAAAAAGCTCCCATCCATTCGGATCTTTTCGGTTGACAGCGGCTATGATGTATTCATCCTTATGATTCATGTTTGTTGGTTTGTATGGTAGGGCAGTTTGCCTTTTTTGTAAAAGTGATGGGTTAAATGGAATCAATGCAGATCTTTTCGTATTCGGTTCATGTAGCGGAGCGGCAAAAAAGCGGAAGAAGAAGGAATATGGCCTATTCTTTCTCCTTCCGGCGTTTGCCCTTGCCAATCAGTTTGTTACAGATAGTCGCTCCATTGTGTCAGTCGCATGTCACCCTTCCGGGCCAATGTGTCGTGCATGGCGAAAACAGCTCTCAGACAATGACAGGTTTGACCTTTGGACGAAATCTTCAGGTAATCCCAAAGGAGATTCTTATAATCCGGGTGTGCGCAATGCTCGATAATGGTTTTGGCACGTTCCATCGGACTTTTACCGCGTAAATCGGCTACACCTTGTTCCGTAACGATGATGTTGACAGAGTGTTCGCTGTGATCCATGTGAGCTACCATCGGCACGATTGCACTGATTTTACCCTCTTTGGCTACCGACGGGCAAGTGAAGATGCTGATGTATGCACCCCGTGTGAAATCTCCGGAACCTCCGATACCGTTCATCATCTTGGTTCCACCGATATGGGTAGAGTTGACATTGCCGTAAAGGTCTGCTTCGATAGCCGTGTTGATGGAGATAACTCCCAAACGTCGTACCAGTTCCGGATTATTGGAGATTTCCGACTGGCGGAGAACAAGTTTGTCACGGAAGAAAGCCATGTCGTCATAAATACCTTGCAGACATTCGTTGGTTACCGTTAAGGAACAGGTGCTTCCGAATTTTACGCGTCCCTGACGGATTAATCCTACTATGGCATCCTGTAATACTTCTGTAAACATCTCGAACGGAGGAATGGTCTTATCTCTTCCCAAAGCACCTAACACGGCATTGGCAATGTTGCCTACTCCGCTTTGCAATGGGAGAAAGGTCGACGGAATGATTCCCCGGTGCATGTCCGCTGCCAGAAAATCGGCTACATTTTGTCCGATTTGGTCGGTTACCGGATCTGGTGCCGAGAACGAGCGGGCTTCATCCGGCTTGTTGACTTCCACGATGCCAACGATTTTTGCCGGGTCTACCTGTACATAGGGAACACCGATACGGTCGCTTGGCTTGAAAATGGGGATGGCCTTGCGGTAAGGCGGATCAAGCGGTTCGTACACATCATGCATTCCCATCATGTTTTTGCTGTGGGCGGCATTCAGCTCAATCACCACTTTGTCTGCCAGACGGGCAATGGTCGGAGCGATACCTCCGGCTGCCGTCAGATATACTTTCCCGTCGGGAGTTACTTCGCAGGCTTCGAGAATAGCCAGATTCACTTTTCCCATAAAACCGTAACGTATTTCTTGGGCCATTTGTGACAGGTGAATGTCGTTGTAAGCTATCTCTCCGTTGTTGACTGCTTTACGGAAATCAGCGTTTGTGGTGTAGGGAGCACGGTAACGGATGGCTTTTACTCTGGATAAGATACCATCGCACGAGTCGCCTGTAGAAGCACCGGTAAAGACTCCTATTTGAAAAGGATTCCCTTTCGCATGTTCCTCTTCAGCTATTTTTGCTATTTCAGGGGTTACAGCTTTAGGCGTTCCTGCCGGTGTAAAACCACTGAGCCCAATATTGTCTCCGTGCTTTACCAAGCTGGCTGCTTCCGCAGCAGAAATAATTTTAAATGCCATAATAGTTTAAACTGTGTTATTAGATTTTTTGTATAGTTGTTTACATGTACTTATGATTTTGGTAAAGAGCTCCCTATTCATATTTCCGTGTGAAAATCTCGGAGTAGATGAAAGCTTCGCGTGCTTTTTGGGGTGAACGCAGGCTTATCCGTGGTGTCTCATTTTTTTTCGGAACCGGATGTTGGCTTGTGGCTTGTTTGCTGCTTTTTGGCAAAGAAGCCTGTGACCGGAGGATAGCTTGGTCTATGCTTGTTTCTTGTGATATTTCAATCTTTTTTTCCGGCTCTTCATTTTCGCAATCGAATACGGGAGGGAAGGTTTCTTCGGCACTCTGTCTGTTTTTCTTTTTATTTTGGGAGACAAAGCCGATGAACAGGACTCCGATAATGATTAAAAACTGAATGACATCTTCCATAATTATATATATTAGTCTGCCAAAGATAAGGATATTATTTCAATCGGCATTATAAAAACACTGAAAAAAAGGGAGCTTCACAGCTCCCTTTCTTTAACCTAAACCTTAACTATGAAAAAATCTAACGTTTTTTCTTTTGTCAAAAATGAGAAGAAAATCTAATAAACACAAGATTTGGCTCATTAAAGTTCTGATATTTAACAAACATTAGCTCTTTTGAAGATTAAATGGTAACTTTTCCCACTTTTAATCTTTCATTTTATTATGAAAGGGCCACTAAAACTTATTATTCCGAATGTATGTTCCATTTCTTTCGTGATAAAACAGGCTGCTACCATTTAGTAATCAAGATGTTTTATATACCTTTGCACTTTCAAACTTTAATTTCCAAATTTAGATAAAAGAATGGTGAATAAAGAAAAAGAAGCAGACTTAAAATCTGCGACTGAAAATAGGAAACTATTTATTGAAACGTATGGTTGCCAAATGAATGTAGCAGACAGCGAGGTGATTGCTTCGGTTATGCAAATGGCTGGTTATCAGGTGTGCGATACGCTTGAGGAGGCGGATGCCGTGTTTGTGAATACTTGTTCTATCCGCGATAATGCCGAGCAGAAGATTCTGAACCGGTTGGAGTTTTTTTATGCGTTGAAGAAAAAACGGAAACATTTGATTGTCGGTGTGTTGGGTTGCATGGCCGAACGAGTGAAAGAGAACTTGATAGAGAATCACCATGTGGATTTGGTGGCAGGTCCCGATGCTTATTTGTCGTTGCCCGAACTGATTGCTGCCGTGGAGGCGGGGGAAAAGGCCATGAATGTGGAGTTGTCCGCAACGGAAACTTATCGGGACGTGATTCCTTCGCGTATCTGCGGGAACCATATTTCAGGCTTTGTCTCCATTATGCGAGGCTGTGATAACTTTTGTCATTATTGTATCGTTCCCTATACGCGAGGCCGGGAGCGCAGTCGTGATGTGGAAAGTATTCTGAACGAGGTGTGCGATTTGGTGGCAAAAGGGTATAAGGAAATTACCCTGTTGGGACAGAATGTGAATTCTTACCGTTTTGAAAAAGACGGGGAGACCGTGACTTTTCCCAAATTACTCCGTACTGTGGCTGAAGCAGTTCCGGGGGTGCGTGTCCGTTTTACGACTTCCCATCCGAAGGATATGAGTGATGAGACCTTGCAGGTGATAGCCGAGATGCCTAATGTATGCAAGCATATCCATCTGCCGGTGCAAAGTGGAAGCAACCGTATTCTTCAGTTGATGAACCGGAAGTATACACGCGAATGGTATTTGGACAGAGTGGTGGCTATCCGTCGTATCATTCCTGACTGTGGCTTGAGCACGGACATCTTTTCCGGTTTCCATTCCGAGACGGAAGAAGATCATCAACTCTCTTTGTCGCTGATGCGTGAATGTGGTTACGATTCGGCTTTTATGTTCAAATATTCGGAGCGTCCGGGAACTTATGCCTCCAGACATTTGCCGGATGATGTGCCGGAAAGGGTAAAGGTGCGTCGTCTGAACGAGATTATCGCTTTGCAGAATGAACTGTCGATGGAAAGCAACCAACGGTGTATCGGCAGGGTGTATGAGGTGCTGGTGGAAGGAGTCTCCAAACGTTCGCACGACCAGCTGTATGGACGTACAGAACAGAATAAGGTAGTTGTGTTCGATCGAGGTGCCCATCGTATCGGAGAGTTTGTGAACGTTCGGATTACGGAATCCAGTTCGGCTACGTTGAAAGGCGAAGCGATGGAGAACGGGGAATGATGTTGGCAGAAAGCGGCGTCCGCCAAAGCTCAGATGGAGAGGTAGCTTCTACCGGATAAGCCGGTTTCAGTGCCCCATATCAGACACGTTGCTCCAACACGAACCGGGTGCCTTTTTTATAGGTGGTATCTAACGTCAGGCTACCGTTCAGCTTATAGGCTATCAGGCTGCATATAGGCAGGCCGAACCGGCTTCCTTTGGTTAGGTCCTGAATGCGTGCGAAAGGCTTGAATAGCCGGTCAATCTCTTCGGAGGCGATTCCGCACCCCGTGTCGCTCAGTATGTACTGATACAGGTGCGCGCTTCTTTTCTTGAATTCTAAGGTGATTTTGCCTTGTTCCGTATGTTTGGCCGCATTTCTGAGTAGATGTAGCAGGAGGCGTTCTATCTCTTCTGCGTTGGTTTTTATCCTTATGCGGGGAGCGTTTACCACCGCTTCCACCTCTGGCTTGAAGTCGGCTTTGGCTTTTTCCATGATATTTTCGCACAGCGTGTTAACATTTGTCTCGCTTAGTGGGTAGAGTTGTTCGCGTTCATCTTCCAGCCAGGCATAGGTTTGGACATCCTTCAGCAGATGTTTCAGTGCGGTGATGTTCGTGTGCAGGATTTCGGTCGAGGAGATGTTTTCTACCGCCTTCTCCATTGTGTTCAGCGCAGGTTCGATGTGGAAACTGATGTCCGCAATGAAGCTTGATTTTTGCCGGTTGTTTTCGTTGGCTATTTGCAGACTGTGTTCCAGCTTTTTGCACCGGCGTTTGTGCCTCAGCGACAGGGTGGCTATCCAAAGGAGCGCGATGATTGACGCAGCGGCGATGAGGCCGAGCGTAATCATGGCCGACAGCTGGATCGTCGCTTGACCTCGCAGCTCTTCCACTGTATCCTGCAAGTGTTTGTATTCACGTTGCAGGGAAGTCAGTTCTTGGACTGTCTTGACGGCCCGGATAGAATCCTGCCACGAGGCGTACAAGGTGCCTATTGCAGCGGTCAGTGGGGCGTTGCGTTTCTTTTCGGCATATTTCAGCATGTCCTGGTAACACTGTCTGATTCCCTGTTCGTCCTTGCCGGCAGTTCGTTTGTTAAGTAGTTGCCTGTAAAAGCCTAGACTTTTGTCCGTCATGCCGGCGGTGTGGTAGTAGTTTGCTTCAGTCAGCAGCAGATCCTCGTACAGAGAATCCGATTGCAGTTTATCGGTATAGGCGTGCAGCACTTTCAGCATCCGACTGCATTGTTCATGCCTTTTCAGGTTCGTGTACATGCGCAGCCGTTCCTTGTCGAGGATGAAACGCAGCATGTAGTCAGGTTTCTTGGTTTGCTGCTCCTCGTAATAAATCAGCGCGTCCATTTGGCTGCATGTGGAGAATGCTTCCTGATATTGTCCGTTTAGGGTGAAAAGCTTGCATACTTCTACTCCCTCTCTGATGGCGTTATCAATTTGCTTGTTCTCGGCATATCGGGTGAATTTGCCCCATCTGGCGTTTAACTCTTTAATGTTCGCTCCGGTTTCGGAACCGGTGGTTTGTGCCAGACCTGCCATGAAATGGCTTGCGAGGGCTAATGTGAAGATAATCTTATTCATGATAAGTTTTCAATGTATTATTCTGTTTTCCTTTCGTTCAGTCGCTCTTGCATGCGATCCTGATAACTTTTTTTTGGCATCTTGGGCATTACCAACCATAAAATGATGTAAAGGACCAGACCGAAACCACCGAGTAAGATACAGAGTGCCCATACGACACGCACTAAAGTGGGGTCCCAGCCTAAGAAGTCGGCTACACCGCCGCATACTCCGGCAATCATTCTGTTGCTCGATTTGGTAAGTCTTCTGTTTTCCATAACTCTTTGTACCTGTTTAGTTAAATTTGGGATATTAATGATAGATATCCGGAATCTTCCTTGTTGTGTGAGCCGGAAGACCCCGTTCGGTTATCCGACGCAAAATTAGGAAATTCAGTGAGCAGCAAGCCATAGGATTGTCTTAAAAGTTTCTAAATAAATAGTTTCTCAATCTATTTTATTTGTTTCTTTGCACCAAATTTGGGTGGCGTATGCCCTGCCGTAAAGGAAAGGTTATAAAAAAGGGATCTGACATCAATGAATAAACTCACGATACAGGCTTGTCCATTATGCGGCGGAACTCACTTTAAGCATCATGTGGATTGCATGGACTATTACGCTTCAGGGGAGGGATTTGCTGTGTATGAATGTGAAGATTGTGGCTTCCGTTTTACTCAAAACGCACCGGTTGAGCAAGAGATGAATGCCTATTATGCCACTCTCAATTATAGTTCGCACAGTAATACCCGTAAAGGGCTCATCAATCACCTTTATCATTATGTACGTTGGTATATGTTGAGCCGTAAGGCAAAATTGGTGCGCCGTGCATTGCATCGGAAAACGGGCCGTTTATTGGATGTAGGTACCGGAACGGGCTATTTTGTCCATGCGATGTATGAGAAAGGTTGGGATGTGGAGGCGATAGAGAAGAATGAACAGGCCCGGCAGTTTGTTTGGGAACATTTCGGGTTGAACGTAAAAAAAGAAGATGAACTTGGTTCTTTTTCTCCCTGTTCATTCGATGTCATTACCTTGTGGCACGTCATGGAACATATTGAACACCTGAACGAATTGTGGGAAACGCTATATACATTGTTGGATGAGAACGGTGTTTTGGTGGTGGTTGTGCCCAACAGTAATTCGTATGACGCGGTAAAATATGGGTCTCACTGGGCAGCATACGATGTGCCCCGTCATTTGTGGCATTTTACCCCTGCCACCATGCAGCAGTTCGGACTTAAACATCAGTTTGTACTGGAGCAGCACTACCCGATGCCTTTTGATGCATTCTACATTTCGATGATGAGTGAACGCTATAAAGGCAGTGCTTTTCCTTTCATCAAAGGGATGTATGGAGGGGCAAGAGCTTGGATGGATACATTGGCCCGGAAAGGGAAAAGCAGTTCCGTTATCTATATATTTAGAAAGAAACAATAATGGGAAAGAAACAGACTGTCGGTTTTTGGGATATGCAGTTTATCACCTCCAGTATTAGTACCATGCTTGTGCTTATATTGCTGGGTATGGTGGTTTTCTTTGTGTTGTCGGCACATAACCTGTCGGTATATGTACGGGAAAATATTAATTTCTCTGTCTTGTTGAGTGAAGATATGCGTGAGACGGAAATTTTGCATTTTCAGAAAATGTTGAATAAGGAACGGTTTGTAAAAGGAACTGTTTACATCTCCAAGGAACAAGCTCTGAGAGAACAGTCGGAAGCCATGGGCTCCGATCCGAAAGAATTTTTGGGATATAATCCGTTTACCGCATCTATTGAGATCAAGTTGAATTCGGCGTATGCAAATTCGGATAGCATTCGATGGATAGAAAAGGCGATTAAGAAAAACAAGCATGTAACGGAAATTGTGTATCCGCAGGAACTGATGGATGCGGTGAATGCCAATATTAAGAAGATAAGTATCGTGTTGTTGGGACTGGCAGCTTTGTTGACACTGGTTTCTTTTGCGCTGATAAACAATACGATTCGTTTGACCATTTATTCCAAACGTTTCCTTATTCACACCATGAAGTTGGTGGGGGCAAGTTGGGGATTTATACGTCGGCCGTTTTTGGTGCGTAATTTCTGGGTGGGGGTGATTTCCGGAGCCATGGCTGATGCGGTGTTAATAGGCAGTGCCTATATGCTGGTGCGTTACGAGCCAGAACTTATTTCGGTCATCACATCGGAAGTGTTGCTGTGTATGGCTGTTGCTGTCTTTTTGTTCGGGATAGCTATTACTTATTTGTGCGCTTATTTTTCAATAAACAGGTATTTGCGTATGCGTGCAAGTACGTTGTATTACATATAATTAGTTACAATGGATAAACAAAAATTTGCGTTGGATAGAGCCAATTTCATTCTACTGGCTGTAGGAATGGCTGTGGTCATTATAGGCTTTTTGCTGATGACCGGTCTGGGATCAACCGAAGAAATGTTTGAACCGGATATTTTTAGTGTACGTCGTATAAAGGTGGCTCCTGTAGTGTGTTTTATAGGGTTTGTCTTCATGATTTATGCCATTTTGCGCAAACCTAAGGCAAAGTTTGGAAAAGAGATTGAGAAGTAATGGGTGATTTAAGTACATTGGAAACGGTTATCATAGCCATTGTGGAAGGTTTGACGGAGTTCTTACCTGTCTCTTCTACCGGCCACATGATTATTACCCAAAGTATTTTGGGAGTGGAAAGTACGGAGTTTGTCAAAGCGTTTACCGTTATTATTCAATTCGGAGCTATCTTTTCTGTAGTTTGTTTGTATTGGAAACGTTTCTTCCGGTTAAACCATATATCGCTTCCCGAAGGGACACCGGGTTGGAAACGGTTTCTGCACAAATTTGATTTTTATTGGAAACTGTTGGTGGCATTTATTCCTGCTGCGGTATTGGGCTTTTTGTTCAGTGATAAGATTGATGCCATGCTGGAGAATGTCATGGTCGTGGCCGTTATGTTGGTATTGGGCGGAATCTTTATGCTTTTTTGTGATAAAATTTTTTCGAAAGGGAGCAGCGATACGGTGCTTACCGAGAAACGAGCTTTCAACATCGGATTGTTCCAATGTATTGCCATGATTCCGGGTGTGTCACGGTCTATGGCTACCATTGTAGGAGGTATGGCGCAGAAATTAACCCGTAGAGATGCTGCGGAGTTTTCGTTTTTTTTGGCGGTGCCTACCATGTTTGCTGCCACAGGTTATAAGATGTTGAAATTGTTTTTGGATGGAGGTACTGAAATTCTGGTAAACAATATGCCTGCTCTGTTTATAGGCAATGCCGTTGCTTTTGTAGTGGCTTTGGTAGCCATTAAGTTTTTTATCAGTTTTGTTACTAAATACGGCTTCAAGGCTTTTGGTTGGTATCGTATTATTGTAGGTGGAATCATTATTATTCTGTTGCTTTCAGGGCACGATTTGGCTGTGTAGGCTGGTGTCTGAGGTGCTGGAATCTTTTAATACTTGTGTGGAACGATTGTTCCTTTCAGGGTGAAACGATATGAATGATGAATTTTAAAGAAGGAGAAATTTTATATATTAACAAACCGTACAAGTGGACTTCGTTCGGGCTGGTGAATAAGGTACGTTATTTTTTGTGTCGTAAGCAAGGAGTGAAGAAATTGAAAGTGGGACATGCCGGGACATTAGACCCGTTGGCCACGGGAGTGATGATTCTTTGTACTGGGAAAGCGACAAAAAGGATTGAAGAATTCCAGCATCATACCAAAGAATATGTAGCTACTTTGCAGTTAGGAGCCACAACTCCTTCTTATGATTTGGAACATGAAATTGACGCAACCTATCCGACGGAACATATTACTAGGGAGTTGGTGGAAGAAACTCTGAAGACTTTTATAGGAGCCATTGAACAAGTTCCTCCTTCTTTTTCGGCTTGTAAAATAAACGGAAAGAGGGCTTATGATTTGGCTCGGAAAGGGAAAGGGGTAGAACTTAAGCCCAAGACTTTGGTTATAGATGAAATTGAATTACTGGAATGTCGTCTGCCTGAAATCAAAATCAGGGTGGTGTGTAGTAAAGGCACTTATATACGGGCCTTGGCACGTGACATTGGGGAGGCTCTGCAGAGTGGAGCTCATCTGACGGCTTTGGAGCGCACTCGAGTAGGGGAAGTGGTCTTGGCTGATTGTATTCCACTGGATGACTTTCCCGAATGGATTGAGAAACAAGAAGTAGAAACTAACGAATAAAACAGAGATTTATGAAACTGTCGCAATTTAAATTTAAACTTCCGGAGGAGAAAATTGCTTTACATCCGGCAAACCATCGGGATGAATCCCGCTTGATGGTGGTGCATAAGAAGTCTGGGCAGATAGAACATAAAATGTTCAAGGATATTCTGGACTATTTTGATGATAAAGATGTTTTTATTTTTAACGATACCAAGGTCTTTCCTGCTCGTCTTTATGGGAATAAGGAGAAGACTGGAGCGCGTATAGAGGTGTTCCTGTTGCGTGAGTTGAATGAAGAATTGCGTTTGTGGGATGTGTTGGTAGATCCGGCACGAAAAATCCGTATTGGGAATAAACTTTATTTCGGTGAGGATAATTCAATGGTGGCAGAAGTCATAGACAATACTACCTCGCGCGGACGTACACTCCGTTTCCTCTATGATGGTCCTCACGATGAATTTAAACGTGCCTTGTATGCGTTGGGAGAGCCTCCGTTACCTCATTTTATCCACCGGGAAGTGGAACCGGACGATGCCGACCGATTCCAGACCATTTTTGCCAGAAATGAGGGTGCGGTAACTGCTCCGACGGCTGGATTGCATTTTAGCCGTGAGTTGATGAAGCGTATGGAAATCAGAGGAATTGATTTTGCTTATATTACACTGCATGCCGGATTGGGTAATTTCCGTGAAATTGATGTGGAGGATTTGACGAAGCATAAGATGGATTCCGAACAGATGTTTGTTAACGGTGAGGCTACTCGGAAAGTAAATGATGCGAAGGATGGCGGACATAATATATGTGCTGTAGGTACAACGGTGATGCGTGCGATTGAGACGGCCGTGGGAACAGATGGGCATTTGAAAGAATTTGATGGATGGACCAATAAATTTATCTTTCCTCCTTATGATTTCAGTGTGGCTAACAGCATGATTTCCAACTTCCATTTGCCTCTTTCTACTTTGCTGATGCTGGTAGCTGCGTATGGCGGTTATGATTTGATTATGGATGCTTACGAAGTGGCGTTGAAAGAGGATTACCGTTTTGGTACGTATGGAGATGCCATGCTGATTTTGGACAGATAATTGAAATATAGATGGAGCGCGTGTATGTAGGATTAGGAACCAATTTAGGTGATAAACGGAAAAATCTGGAAAACGCGCTCTTACTGATAAAGGAGAGGATAGGGACGGTTGTGTCTTTATCCTCTTTTTATGAAACGTCACCATGGGGATTTCAGTCGGAACACATTTTCCTGAATGCGGCGGCAGGAATCGATACATCGTTTTCTCCTATGGATTTGTTACATGTGACGCAAGAGATAGAAAAACAATTGGGCCGGCAGCACAAGAGTGTGCAGAAAGTGTATCACGATAGGCCGATTGATATTGATGTCCTTTTATTTGGTAACAAGGTGTTTCATACTGAAGAGTTGACGGTTCCTCATCCGGAAATGACAAAACGCCGATTTGTGATGGAACCTTTGGCTGAGATTGCCCCTGATGTGGTGCATCCGATATACGGAAAAACGATACGGGAGCTGCTTTCTTTCGTGGAATCTTGAAAAGCTTCGGTGAAGAGTATTCTATGCCAAAATCATTTGGATTTTAGCATAGAATACATGGAATATGATATATTTGGGGTAGCTCCCAATCCTGAGCCTTCTCATCCGATGTATGGACATTATAAATTCAAACATGGTTTTGAAGGTAAGATTTACTATCAATTAGGATACCAGGACTGTCCTTTGGAGAAGGAGATGTGCGCCTATTTTGAACGCTCGTTATGGCAGTCCATTAAGTTTTTGCCTATCAGATTTCCGTGTCTTTCCTGTTTTTAGGTGGCTGATATGATGCGCTAAAGTAACGTCAAAGGCGGCAAGAGAAAAAACGGCGGGGTTAGGTGAGAAATGCTGGCATAATGGTTGTGAAGGACCGCAGGTAACTGTTAAAATATTGAATATCCGTAATGGAAAGAGATGAAAAATATCCTTAATAAACGTACCATTATTGACGATGATTGTGTATCTTTGCGATCGATAAAAATGTGGAAAGATTTGGGCAGCTTGCAACCACAGTAAAAAATGCTAAATAAAACAGCCTCGGTGCTGTGCATTACATTCTTCCCAAATAAGTTTCTCCATTTATGTTTTATTCATTTATAACCTCTTAATTACAGAAAGATGGGATATTTATTTACATCCGAATCGGTGTCGGAAGGACACCCCGACAAAGTGGCCGATCAGATATCGGACGCTGTGCTTGACAAACTATTGGCTTTTGATCCTAGTTCGAAAGTAGCTTGCGAAACATTAGTGACTACCGGACAGGTAGTGCTGGCGGGTGAGGTAAAAACGCAGGCATACGTTGATTTACAACGTATTGCAAGGGAAGTAATCAATCAGATAGGTTACACCAAAAGCGAGTATATGTTTGATGGAAACTCATGTGGCTTGTTTTCGGCCATACACGAACAGAGCCCTGATATCAACCGTGGCGTGGAACGTGAAGACCCGATGGAGCAGGGAGCCGGTGACCAAGGCATGATGTTTGGCTATGCTACCAATGAAACGGAAAATTATATGCCCCTTTCCTTGGATTTGGCTCATAAGATATTAATGGTGCTGGCTGATATCCGTCGTGAAGGCAGGGAGATGACTTACCTTCGTCCGGATGCAAAAAGTCAGGTGACCATTGAATACGATGACAACAATGTGCCGGTGCGGATTGATACGATTGTGGTTTCTACCCAGCATGACGAGTTCATTCTTCCGTCCGATGGTAGCAGAGAAGCGCAGCTGAAAGCCGATGAACAGATGTTGGCACAGATTCGCAAGGATGTGATAGAGATTCTGATGCCTCGTGTGAAGGCGAGCATACATAGCGAGAAGGTGCTGGCGCTGTTCAACGACCGTATCATCTACCATGTCAATCCCACAGGTAAGTTTGTGATTGGTGGACCTCACGGCGATACGGGACTGACAGGGCGTAAGATTATCGTAGATACATACGGTGGCAAAGGAGCCCATGGTGGAGGAGCTTTTTCCGGTAAAGACCCTAGCAAGGTAGACCGTAGCGCTGCTTATGCAGCACGTCATATCGCCAAGAATCTGGTAGCTGCCGGAGTGGCTGATGAGATGTTGGTACAGGTTTCGTATGCTATCGGTGTGGCTCGTCCTATTAATATTTATGTCAATACCTACGGTCGCAGCCGGGTAAAAATGAACGATGGAGAGATTGCGGCAAAGATAGATGAGTTGTTCGACTTGCGTCCCCGCGCCATCGAGGAACGTCTGAAATTGCGCAATCCTATCTACCAGGAAACGGCTGCTTACGGACACATGGGACGCGAACCGAAATGGGTGACCAAGACATACGAGTCGAACTATCAGCCTACGAAAACTGTGGAAGTGGAACTCTTCACGTGGGAAAAACTGGACTATGTAGACCGGGTGAAAGAAGCATTTGGTTTGCAGTAGGCGCTTAAGTTTCTGTCTTGGAAGCCTAAGCATATAGGATATAAGAGAGCCGTATCATTCTCCTCGTTTGGAAAATGGTGTGGCTCTTATTATATCTTCGAAAACAATGCGCATATCTATATGAAAGCGCTGTTGTACAACATGATGTAAATGACTGCATTAATAGTGAATCTCCATTTTGGAGACTTCGCCTATATGCGTCAATTTTTTCATGAGGTTCCTCTTCGAAGTATTTTAGCTTATATTTATTGTGATTGGTTAGGAAAGGCACAGACTCTCTGTATGATGTTTCTGAAGTGGAAATGGAGATTATTCCTCCTCACTATTTGGAGAAATTCGAAGGAGATATATTGCTCATTGCTTCCAATGCCGAATGAAACAAGGTACTCTTAATCCTAAACTGGATTGCCGTATACAAGGACTTATGTTGTCAGTAGATAAGGAGGTAGATCTCCCTGAGTAGAAACTCCCTTTTTTATCTGCAAGCCTTTTGCATACACATATTAATTTATTATCTTTGTTCCGGTTTGGAAGAAACAATAGCACTATGGGAACTTTAGGATGCATCCATGATATGCAACGGCGTGACCGGGAGAACCGGGAATTGCTCCAGAGGAGTAGGGAACGGATGCGCGATACGCGTTGGAAAATGATGCAAACCACTTGCCGTACCCAATCCTCAGACCTGACAGCTGAAGAGTGGAGTGCGATAGAATCGTCAATTGCTAGGGAAGAGGCTCTTCGAAAGAAACGTTTGTTGAGAATGAAGTTCGCTTTGTTGACACTTCTTTCAGCAGTAGTGGGCGGGCTGGTCTATCTGTTTATAAGGTAGTCTGCTTGGGACGGTTCTGTATATACCTTAGTTTTATAAATGTCTATCATAGGACTTCATTGGGTGATTCCGGAGCGTAGCTGTTTGGCACGTTGACAGAGGTTCAGTTGCGCTTTCGTATGGAAAGTAATCGGGGTTGTTTATCATCGAGAATCCCAAAGTGATAAAGGTCGTGTCTTACGTATTCGTAATGTAAGCATAGTTTTTTGTTATGATGGGTTTATAAATAGGTTTCGTTGCAAACTTACATAAAACTATGAATTTTTGTGTAAGTTTGCACAAAAATAGAATCTACCGTGAATGATATAAAGAGTGTATGTGTTTATAGTGCTTCCAGTACTCAAGTTCATTCGTGTTATGTGGAGTGCGCAGAGACTTTGGGACGCTTGCTTGCCCAACGGAAAATACGTTTGATTAATGGGGCCGGAAAGATGGGACTTATGCGTGCTTGTGCTGACAGTGTGTTGGCAAACGGAGGAGAGGTGACCGGTGTGATACCTCATTTTATGATTGAACAAGGTTGGCATCATCTCGGTCTGACAGAGTTGGTGGAAACGGAAACAATGCATGAACGAAAGCAACGTATGGTCGATTTGTCGGATGGCATTATTGCTTTGCCTGGAGGATGCGGAACCTTGGAAGAATTGCTTGAGGTTATTACATGGAAACAGTTGGGACTGTATCTGGATCCGATTGTGATATTGAATGTTAATGGTTTCTTCGAACCTTTGTTGGCCATGTTACAGAAAGCGGTAGAAGAGCATTTTATGCGTTTGGAGCATGCTGCTATCTGGACGGTAGCACATACTCCGGAGGAAGCTGTCGACATGTTGTTTTCTATTCCTTTGTGGAATAAAAAAGTCAGAAAGTTTGGGCGATATGAGTGATGTAGACACAATTGGCCGGATACCTTTTGCCAATGCTGGAGTTGTTCCTGAGGAATTTAAGGTAGATACCGTTGCGGGGTATCGTGAAGAATTATATGTACCGGGAGATACGATGCATGTATGTCCGATGGTGGCAGTGGGTGGAAAAGAAGCCGAACCTTTGCCTTATCGGCTATATTCTGATAATGTTCTGACAGTGTGTGTGTGCTTTTGCTTTTTCCTTCTTTCCTATGTGCTTTCTCATGGAAAACGATATCTGGCTCAGCAGGTAAAAGATTTTTTTTACGTGAGAGAGTGGACCAGTCTGTTTGCTGTAGAGACAGGATCGGATATCCGATATCGGCTGTTGATGATTTTGCAAACAAGTCTTCTTTTGGGAATATTCTTTTTCGATTATTCTCGTGATTTCTTTCCAGAACTTTTTTCGTTTTATTCTTCATTGCTACTCTTAGGATGTTATGTCGGGATCATCATACTATTCTATGTTTTGAGGGTATTACTTTATACGTGTGTAAATTGGATATTTTTTGACAAACAGAAGAATTCTCTTTGGCTGGAATCCTATTCTTTACTTTATTCCCTATTCGGAATCCTTTTATTTCCATTGCTTCTATTGGTTGTCTATTTCGACTTGTCAAATGTGAAATCCTTCATTTACTTTGTTATTTTTACTATTTTGAGCGAAATAATGTTGCTTTATAAGTGTTTTAATATCTTTTTTAATAAAATGTATGGATTCTTGTATTTTATTGTGTATTTTTGCACTCTCGAAATGGTACCGTGTTTTCTATTGTGGCAAACACTGATTTCTACCAATAACTTGTTGATAATAAAAAATTAGTATCTTGATGATTAGAAAAGTACTCGTGTCACAGCCTAAGCCGACATCTGAAAAGTCACCTTATTTTGACATAATCGAGAAATACGGTGTAGAGATTGTTTTTCGCCCCTTTATAAAGGTCGAAAGTGTATCGGCTAAAGAATTCAGGCAACAGAAAGTTTCTATTCTTGATCATACCGCAGTGATTTTTACTTCCCGTCATGCTATTGATCATTTCTTTCATTTATGCTCAGAGTTGCGTGTAACAGTTCCGGAAGATATGAAATATTTCTGTGTGACGGAAACTATTGCTTTATATATCCAGAAATATGTGCAGTATCGTAAACGTAAGGTGTTTTTTGGTGCAACCGGTAAGATTGATGATTTGTTGCCTTCTATGCTGAAGCATAAAACAGAGAAATATTTTGTACCGATGTCGGATGTGCATACGGATGAAATTAAGAATTTGTTGGATAAGAGTAATTTGCAACACACTGAAGCAGTTATGTATCGTACGGTGAGTAACGATTTTGCTCCGGAAGAGCCTTTTGATTATGATATGCTAGTGTTTTTCAGTCCGGCGGGAATTCATTCGTTAATGAAGAATTTTCCGAATTTTAAACAGGGGGATATTGTTATTGCGAGCTTTGGTCCCACAACAGCCAAGGCTGTGCGTGATGCAGGACTTCGCCTTGATTTGGAAGCTCCTACAGTACAGACTCCTTCTATGACTGCCGCATTAGATATGTATATTAAAGAACATAATAAGGGATAAATTCTTTATTTTATACCTTGAAACGAGGGTTTTGTATCAATAAAGTCGTAACTTTGTGGTTCATAACCCTCGTTCCTTTTTATATAAGTACAATACATGGGAGCAGAACATAATACCCTATCTAAATCGGAGAGATTAAATAAGAAACTTTTAATAGACCGGTTGTTTGCCGGAGGAAACAAGTCATTGCTCGCTTTTCCTCTGAGGGTGGTCTATATGCTTGTGATACAGGAGAGGGAAAAGGCTTCTATATTGGTTAGTGTTCCTAAAAAACGTTTTCGTCGGGCTGTAAAGCGTAATCGGGCGAAGCGTCAAGTGAGGGAGGCTTATCGGAAAAGCAAATCCATATTGCTACGTGCTTTGGAAGAAAGAGGAGAATGCATGGTACTTGCTTTTATTTGGTTGGATGATAACCTGTATGCTTCGGATGTGGTGGAAGAGAAAGTAAAGAACCTTTTGGTACGGATTGTGGAGAAATTGTAAGATAAAGAAATGTATGATACGCAAGTTGTTGACTAAGATATTGTTGCTTCCTATCTATTTTTATAGAGGGTATATCTCGCCGTTGATTCCTCCGTCGTGCCGTTTTACTCCTACTTGTTCGCAATATGCTATGGAGGCCATTCAAAAGTACGGACCTTTTAAAGGTTTGTATTTGGCTGTCCGTCGTATATTAAAGTGTCACCCTTGGGGTGGGTCGGGCTATGATCCTGTTCCTTGATGAAGATTTCTCGAGAAAGGTAATGATGATTTATTGCTTTGAATGAAAGAAGAATATCCATATCAGTTTAATGGATTGTCGGGCGCATATATACCTGTTCGGGAGGAAGTGTCCGATAATTTCGGCTGTTGGGATATACATACGCATCGTAGGGTGGCTGATTGGCAACATGCTATTTTAAACTGTCAACCAGATTCTTTGGAGGAATTATATGGAGAGCCTCTTTATCTTTCGGTGGAAATTCATCCTTGGTATCTTACGGAAGATAATATTCTGCTTCTGTGGGAGAATTTGTTGGAGGCTGTGCGTGATAAACGGGTGGTGGCAATTGGAGAAGCCGGTTTGGATAAAAAGACGAATGTCTCGTTTGACTTGCAGTGTGTGGTCTTTCGTCGGGTGATTGCTTTGGCGGATGAATTGAATCTTCCTTTGCTGATTCACAACGTGAAAGCATCTAATGAAATCATCCGAATGAAAAAGGAGTTACAGCCTTGTAATCCTTGGATTGTCCATGGCTTTCGAGGTCGAAAAGAGCTGGCGCAGGCTTATCTGCGTCAAGGAATTTATCTTTCGTATGGAGAAAAATATCAGGAGGAGGCTTTACGGGTAACCCCTTTGGACAGTTTGTTTATAGAAACAGATGAAAGTGAAACGGGCGTATGCGAATTGTACGGAAAAGCAGCAAAGGTATTGGAGATTCCGGAAAGAAAACTGAGGGAAAAGATAGAACAGAACGTTAACAAACTCTTTTTTAGATAATAAGAGTTGTTTCTTCAAATAAAGAGTCGTATTTTTGCACCCGGACGTATTAAAATCTAAACATTTAAATGATAATCATTCGATGAATTTTGTAGAAGAATTAAGATGGCGTGGAATGGTGCATACAATGATGCCTGGCACCGAAGAGTTGTTAGAAAAAGAACAAGTGACGGCTTACATCGGTTTTGATCCTACGGCTGACTCTTTACATATTGGTCACCTTTGCAGTGTGATGATATTGCGTCATTTTCAACGTTGCGGTCATAAGCCGATTGTCCTGATTGGGGGAGCTACGGGAATGATAGGTGACCCTTCGGGCAAGTCGCAGGAACGTAACTTACTTACAGAGGAGACATTGCATCACAATCTGGAAGGTATGAAAACACAGCTGAGCAAGTTTCTCGATTTCGATTCGCAGGCACCGAACCATGCCGAACTGGTCAATAACTACGACTGGATGAAGAATTTTACTTTTCTTGAGTTTGCGCGCGAAGTAGGTAAGCATATTACCGTCAATTATATGATGGCAAAGGATTCCGTACAAAAGCGCCTGAATGGGGAAGCCCGCGATGGACTGTCGTTTACGGAGTTTACATACCAATTGTTGCAAGGATATGATTTCTTACATCTGTATGAAACGAAAGGTTGTAAACTTCAGATGGGAGGTTCGGATCAATGGGGGAATATCACTACCGGTGCCGAACTGATTCGCCGTACGAGTGGTGGAGAGGTGTTTGCGTTAACCTGCCCGTTGATTACAAAGGCTGATGGAGGTAAGTTCGGTAAGACGGAGTCTGGAAATATTTGGTTGGATCCGCGTTATACTTCTCCTTATAAATTCTATCAGTTCTGGTTGAATGTGAGTGATGAGGATGCTGCCCGTTATATCAAGATATTCACTTCCTTAAGTAAGGAAGAGGTAGAGGCTTTGACTGCGGAACATGCTGAAGCTCCTCATTTGCGTGTACTTCAGAAACGGTTGGCAAAGGAAGTCACCGTCATGGTTCATTCGGAAGGAGATTATCAGGCAGCGGTAGAAGCATCGAATATTTTGTTTGGCAACGCTACTTCGGAAACTTTGAAGAAGTTGGACGAAGACACCTTATTGGCGGTGTTCGAAGGCGTCCCCCAGTTCGAAGTTTCCAAAGACGCATTGGTTGCGGGAGTGAAAGCGGTAGATTTGTTTGTAGAAAATGTGGAGGTGTTTGCTTCCAAGGGAGAAATGCGTAAGCTGGTTCAAGGTGGTGGTGTCTCAATGAATAAGGAAAAGCTGGCAGCATACGACCAGAAAATTACTACGAAGGATTTGTTGGATGGTAAGTACCTGCTGGTACAGCGTGGAAAGAAAAACTACTATTTGATTATCGCTAAATAGGATGAAAGGATATAGTTATTTTTTAAGTACATGACAAAAATTTGAATACATCGAATTTGGGTGTGTATGTCGGTCGGAAAAGTACATTTGAGATT